>CAKKSD010000053.1 GCA_919902995.1 Thermodesulfovibrionia bacterium | reverse complement strand
ACTTCTTTTCTTTTTTATTCAGGACAAGATATTTTTTTTAAGGAAGAGGTTCTGGTTATTTGTCCTTTTCTTTGCTATAGGTTCTCTCCCCCTTATCCATTACAATATAACCCATGACTTCGATACCTTTATGGTAGCAAGGGGTATCGGACTTGGCAGGGCGATTTTTAATATACCTATGCTATTCAGAGATGTTATACCCCAACTTCTTGGCATAAAGATTCCACTCTATGGCGACAACTGGAGTACCCTTTCACTTCCTGAGTACTGGGGACTGATACTTGGTGCTATATATATCATCACCTTTTTATACATAATCATAACGAGATGGAAGAACATCCTTGGCTTTCTAACATTTTCATTGAAGAAGATTGGGCCTACGGAGATGCTCCTTGCCTTTGTTGTTATAAGTATCTTTATCTTCATAAGGAGTGAGAGGGCGAATAACTGGGCAGTGAGGTATATCCTTCCTATCTTTTCGGTGGTTCCTGTTCTTCTTTCATTAGCGATCTACGAAATCGGCAAGAGATATAAGACCGTTGGTGGTGTGATACTCGGAATTGTTTTGATTATACAGCTTTATGGAAATGGTCGGGTTTATGCTGCATGGGGTATCCCTGAGATAGTGGATAAGACACTCGATCTGCCTGATGACCGTGAGTTGATCGCCTTTCTTGATGCAAAGGGCATAACGAGGGCCTATGCCCATTACTGGATATCATACAGGATGACCTATGAGACAGGTGAGAGGATAGTATGCGCCCAGCCCTATGATGAGAGGTTTGCCGGGAGATTCAAGCCGAGGTATATCGATGATGTTGCCTCTTCGGAGAATATCGCCTATATCTTACATGATAGACTCGGTGTTCCTCCACATGAATTTGAAAAGTCATTAAAAAAGATAGGTGGAGACTATAAGAAGGAAGTAATGAAGTCATTTACGGTTTTCTACCAATTCAGACCTCCCTTTGTGGAGATACCGAAGGAAGACTGGAGAGTGACATCAAACTATAACCCACGAGATGCCTCTTTAGCCATTGATGGAAGTATAGGAACAAGATGGGGGAGCGGTCATCCCCGGGTAAAAGGAATGAGCTTCGAGATAGAGACTCCGAGGGGCTATCTTTTGAGTAAGATAGAGATAAGACTCGGAAGATTCACAATGGATTATCCCGAGACAATAGAATTAGAAATGTCTGAGGACAGAGAAAGATGGAAGAGGGTTGTTTTTACAACCCATATGGAAGATATCCTGAGATGGGAAAGGGGACAGCCCAGATATTTCTTCGGACATGAGGCGGTTATACTCTATTATCTCTTTGAACCTGTAATGGCGAGATTTGTACGCCTTATCCAGACAGGATCACACCCTGTCTTTGACTGGTCGATACCTGAAATATCACTTTACAGTCCTGCAGGAGGGTAGTTTATTGAGAGAATCAATAATCCTGCCAACATACAATGAGAGAGTGAATATAGGCGCTCTCATAAGGGAGATACTTGAAAAGGTGAATCCTGCAGAGGTGATTGTGGTTGATGATGACTCACCTGACAGGACCTGGGAGGTTGTAAAGAATTTCGATGATCCGAGGGTGAAGCTTATCAGGAGAACTGATGAAAGGGGTTTGACCTCTGCTATAAAAAGGGGGATAACCTCTGCTATTGGAGATGTGGTTGTATGGATGGACTGTGATTTTTCGATGCCCCCATCGGTTATACCAGAATTGCTCAAGGCAGTCGAGGAATATGATATTGCGATAGGTTCAAGATATATAGATGGGGCAAAAGACGACAGGGAGTCCTTAAGGGAAAGGGCAGGAAGCTGGATAATCAATCGTCTCGCCAGATTTATTCTTGATCCTTCCATAAATGATTATACAAGTGGTTTTGTTGCAGCGAGAAAGAAGATTTTCAGTCCTGACTCTGAAACTTTTTCAGGGGTACACCTGAAGGGAGATTATGGAGAGTATTGTATTGATCTACTTTATAGTGCAAAAAGGAAGGGCTTTACCATAAAAGAAATACCGTATGTATGTATCACAAGAAGACACGGTGAATCAAAGACCGCAACCAATATCTTCAAATACCTCAAGCGTGGGATGGGTTATATATATACTATTTTGAGATTAAAATTCCCTTGAGATTTCTTTGCCTTAGGCTTGCAATGACAAAACACTTTTGCAGACTGTCATTGCGAGAAGTCCTGTCCCGATTTATCGGGATCGGGACGACGAAGCAATCTCTTGTTTTCTCACTACGAATTGCTTACTTAAGCGAATTTCTCCTTGATAAATAAATTGTTTTTATGCTATTTTTGATGAATTCTAATAATCATGTCAGAGAGGTACGACCCAAAGAAGATAGAAGAGAAATGGCAGGGATACTGGCAGGAGAGGGGCATCTTTGAAGTCAAGGAAGACCCTTCTATTACGAAGTATTACTGCCTCGAGATGTTTCCATATCCATCGGGGAATATCCATATGGGCCATGTCAGGAATTATGCTATAGGTGATGTGATCGCCCGCTATAAAAGGATGAAGGGTTTTAATGTGCTCCATCCCATGGGCTGGGACGCCTTCGGAATGCCAGCAGAGAATGCGGCTATAGAGCATGGTGTTCATCCTGCCAACTGGACAGATAGGAATATAGCGAGCATGAAAAACCAGATTAAAAGTCTTGGCTTCTCCTATGACTGGAAGAGAGAGATAAATACATCCGATCCTGATTATTACAGGTGGAACCAGTGGATATTTATAAAGATGTTCGAGAAGGGGCTGGCTTACAAGAAGAGGTCCTCCGTTAACTGGTGTGGTTCCTGTGAGACAGTACTTGCGAATGAACAGGTTAACGATGGAAAGTGCTGGAGGTGCGAAACCGAGGTAACACAGAAAGAGCTTGAACAGTGGTTCTTTAAGATTACCGATTATGCCGAAGAACTCTTAAGGGGCTGCGATCAACTGACCGGATGGCCCGAGAAGGTCCTCGCAATGCAGAGAAACTGGATAGGAAAAAGTGAAGGTGTTGAGATTGATTTTCAGATTAAGGGCTCGGAGAAGAAACTCAGGATATTTACAACAAGACAGGATACCCTGTACGGTGTTACCTTTATGAGCATTGCCCCGGAACACCCGATCCTTTCTGAACTCATAAAAGAAACCCCCTATGGGAAGGAAGTGATAAACTTTGTAGAAAGGGCAAAAAGGCAGGAAAGCCTCCTCAGGGCATCAGCCGAGATTGAGAAGGAGGGGATATTTACAGGTTCCTGTGCAATAAATCCATTAAACGGAGATGAGGTTCCGATATGGGTAGCAAATTTTGTCCTTATGGAGTACGGTACAGGGGCGGTTATGGCAGTCCCGGCACACGACCAGAGGGATTTCGAGTTTGCAAAGAAATATGGGCTTCCGATAAAGGTTGTAATAATGCCAGAAGAAAAGAGTTCGGAGTCAAATCCCCCCGTGCCCCCCTTTACTAAAGGGGGGTACGGGGGGATTGAAAACTCGTCACTCGTCACTGATCCTGCCCTGAGCCTGTCGAAGGGTCACTCGTTACTCGAGAGTGCCTACGAAGGCGAAGGGATCATGGTGGAATCAGGACCCTTTACAGGACTCAGGACAGAGGAAGGTAAAAAAAGGATTGCCTCCTTCATCGAGAAAGAGGGCTTTGGTGAAAAGAAGGTCAATTACCGTCTGAGAGACTGGGGGATTTCGAGACAGAGATACTGGGGAACTCCAATCCCTATCCTTTACTGTGATAGATGTGGAGTTGTTCCTGTGCCTGAGAATGAACTTCCTGTAATCCTTCCTATGGATGTTGAAATTACAGGAAAGGGTGGGTCCCCGTTAGCAAGAATAGAATCCTTTCTTAGGGCATCATGTCCGAAGTGTAAAGGTGTTGCAAAGAGGGAGACGGATACAATGGATACCTTTGTTGATTCCTCATGGTATTTTATAGCTTATTGTTTCGACAGGGGCAATATTGATTTTAAATCAGCAATCAGCAATCAGCAATCAGCAATCAGCTACTGGATGCCAGTTAATCAGTATATAGGGGGGATAGAGCATGCAGTACTTCACCTTCTTTATGCCCGTTTTTTTACAAAGGTTATGAGGGACATTGGACTGATAAAGATAGATGAGCCCTTCACAGATCTTCTTACGCAGGGGATGGTGATAAAGGATGGTGCAAAGATGTCTAAATCTAAGGGTAATGTGGTTGACCCGAATTATCTGGTCGAGACATATGGTGCAGATACTGCGAGACTCTTTTCCCTCTTTGCTGCACCACCTGAGAAAGACCTTGAATGGTCAGACCAGGGTGTAGAAGGTGCTTACAGGTTTTTAGGTAAGCTCTGGGTTCTGGCATCGAAATATAAAGAGAGGATAGATGATTTAGATGGAAGGATAGAATTCAAAGAGTTAGAAGGAAAGGGAAAGTTACTTTACAGGAAGATACATCAGACCATTAAGAAGGTTACAAATGATATAGAGAGGGATTTCCATTTTAATACGGCCCTTGCTTCACTTATGGAACTGGTAAACGTTATGAATTCTTTTGAACCCAAGAGTGATACTAACCTGAGGGTATTGAGGAATGCTATCGAGACAACACTTATACTGCTTTCTCCTTTTGCTCCGCATATCTCAGAAGAACTCTGGCATGCCCTCGGTCATGGGGAACCGATAGCATTAACAAAATGGCCTTCTTTTGACGAAGAGGCCCTGAAGGAAGATGAGGTGCTTGTTGTAATACAGGTTTGTGGTAAACTAAGGGGTAAGATCTATCTCCCTGCCAACTCCGATGACAGGCTTATTAAGGAGTCAGCACTCAAGGAGAAGAAGATAGCGGAACTTATAAGGGGAAAAGATATAAAGAAGATCATTGTGGTAAAAAATAAACTGGTGAATATCGTGGTATAATGAGAATGTCATTGCGAGGAGTCCAGATTAAAATCGGGACGACGAAGCAATCTCTAAAGATGAGATTCTTCGGGGCTACGCCCCTCAGAATGACAAGCAAAGGGCTCGGAATGACATTTAAGGATGATTTTTTTAAATGAAAAATTGTAATCTAAGATCCAAAATCTTGCATCTTGCATCCTGCATCCTGCTTTTCATTTCAGGTTGCGGTTACCATTTCATTGGTAGCGGGTCAGGCCTTCCAGAACATATCAAGAAGGTGGTGATACCACTGACCGTCAACAGGACAGCCGAGCCAGGACTGGAAGATATCCTTGCAAAGGCATTGATAGAGGAGTTCATGAAGGATGGAAGGCTCAAAGTGGTTTCGACTGAAGAGGCTGATACAATTCTCCATAGTGTAGTGGTTTCTTTCCAGACAGCTCCACTCTCCTTCGATAATAGAGGGTTTGTTACTGCATACAAGATTGTTATGAAGGTAGATTTCAAACTTGAAGATATAAGAGATAAGAAGATTATCTGGGAAGAAAAGGAGATGGAGAATTCCCTTAAATCCGATTACAAACCTTCAGATGACTTGATCATAACCAAGACTTTAAAGGATGAGGCTATAAGAAAGACCTGCAGGAATATTTCCCAGGATGTTATCAGTAGAATCCATGAGGCATTCTGAATCCCTCTCAATGGTCATTCCCGCGAAAGCGGGAATCAAGAGAGGATAATTTTGCAAATGATGACTGGATTCCTGCTTCCGCAGGAATGACGGTAAGGTGGGAGGCATTTCAGATTAAATACAATGAACTTTTAGAAGAGTTAAAGAAAGGAAGGTTCTCCAACCTTTATCTCTTTTATGGGGTAGATGACTATCTCAGGGACGATGCCATTAAGAGGGTTACTGATGCCATCCTGAGTAACAGCAACAGGGATTTTAACTATGACCTGCTTTATGGTTCTTCAGCCACATCAGAAGAGATCACAGGCATTGCCCAGACAGTGCCGGTCTTTTCTCCCTGGAGGTTGATCATCGTCAAGGAAGTAGATCAGTTACCCGATAAAGAATCGGAATCACTCATACCCTACATTAATAATCCTTCACCTTCTACATGTCTTATCTTTGCTGGAGAAAAGGCAGATATGAGGAAAAGGTTTTTTTCAACCCTTAAAGAGAAGGCGATCGTGATCCAGTTCTACCACCTCTTTGAAGGGCAGATAGCAGGATGGATAAAATTCAGGGCTAAGGAATTAGGTTTTAAGATCTCAGATGAGGCGATAGAGATATTGAAAGAAGAGGTTGGAAACTCCCTCGGAACATTAGATAATGAGATTCTGAAATTATCGATTTATGCTGCAGGAAAGGGGATTATAGAGGAAGGAGATGTCATCGAAGTCGTCGGTGAGACAAGGACCCATACCATCTTCAACCTTACGGAGGCTATTGGTGAGAGAAAAGTAGAAAGGGCAATAAAGATTCTTAAGAAAATCATGGATAAGGGTGAGGAGCCTCCAAAGATTCTGAATATGATAGCGAGACAGATAAGGCTTCTTCACAGGGCGCTGGAGTTGAAGGAATCAGGTTTTTCTCAGGACGAGATAAAGGTGAGAATAGGTATGATGGCAAGGTTTTTTGGCGCATTTATGGGGCAACTCCAGAAGCATAATCTGGAGGGACTTCTGAACGCATTTAAGAGACTGCAGAGGGCAGACTTAGATTTAAAGACATCCGGGAAGGACAAAGGGAAGATTCTGGAATTACTGATCTTTGATCTATGCAGGTCAGGGGTTTCCCTGCATGAGAAGTTCATTAGCCAGCGCTAACCTATTGACCATTTTTGAAAGACGGGAAATCCTTCTGGAGGCTGTATTCTTATGTATTACTCCCTTTGAGGCTGCTTTGTTTAGGGCTTTTATCACTCCAGCGAGAGCAGTCTTGGCACCTTCTTTATCATGGGTTGTTACAGATAGATGTACCTTTTTTATGAGGGACTTCATCGTTAACTTAACTGCCCTGTTTCTAAGCTTCCTCCGTTCTGATTGGCGATGTCTTTTTAATGCTGAAAGATTCTTTTTAGGCAAATCGTCCTCCTTAAAGTAAGGTTTTTAACATAAAGGGATAATTGATGTCAAGGGAATTTTGGCAATAATGAGAATTACTTTGTTATAAGTCATTCTGAACTTGGTTCAGGATCTCTATGATAAACTTTAAGAGATGCTAAAATGAGTTCAGCATGACAGAAGAGTGTTTAATCAAATATGACTGAAGATAAGAAGATTACAAAGGCAGCAGGGATTATAGGTCTCGCCACATTTATGAGCAGGATCCTCGGGCTCGTAAGGGATATAGTTATCGCCAACAGTTTTGGTGCTAAAATGGCTGCTGATGCCTTCTATGTTGCTTACAGGATTCCCAATCTGTTAAGGGAACTCTTTGCTGAAGGGTCTATGTCAGCAGGTTTCATCCCTGTCTTTACAGAATATCTGACGAAGAAATCGAAATCTGAGGCTAAAACCCTGGCGAATACTATATTTACTATACTTTTCTTAGCCCTCTCTGTTTTGACACTCCTGGGAATTCTTATCACACCACTTATCGTTAATCTCCTTGCGCCTGGGTTCCTCTCAGACCCGGAGAAATATAGCCTTACTATTTTCCTCACAAAGATAATGTTTCCCTATCTGCTCTTTATCGGTCTTGCAGCCCTTACTATGGGCATACTTAATTCTCTCAGATATTTTCTCACCCCTGCCTTATCCCCTGTGGTCTTGAATGTTGTGATTATACTCTCTGTCCTCTTTTTATCACCAAAGATGGAGATGCCTATAGTTGGTGTTGCTATAGGTGTTACAATAGGTGGACTCTTTCAGCTTCTAATCCAGATTCCGAGTCTGATAAGGAGGGATATGTCATTAACCCCTTCCTTTGATTTTTCCAGTCCCGGTGTAAGAAGGATTGGTAAACTTCTGCTTCCTGTTTCACTCAGCTCCTCTGTAAATATGGTGAATATCTTTATAGGGAATATCCTTGCATCCTTTCTGGTTACAGGAAGTGTAACCTATCTCTTCTATGGCATGAGGTTCATCCATTTCCCTTTAGGGATCTTTGGTGTAGCCCTGGCAACCGCTATCCTCCCTACACTATCAGCACATGCTGCTATAGGTGAGAAAGAGAAACTGAGAGATACATTTTCATTTGGATTACGGTTTGTCTTTTTCATAACCATCCCTTCTATGATAGGACTGATCGTCTTGAGGGTCCCTATTGTTAACCTGATACTCCAGAGGGGTGAATTTGATTATACGGCAACAGTCGGGACTGCCCAGGCAGTCTTATATTACGGACTCGGTCTATGGGCCTTTGCAGGTGTGAGGATAGTCCTTCAGGCCTTCTATTCAATACAGGATACAAAGACACCTGTTAAGATCGGATTATTAGGAGTGGGTATTAATATCCTTTTTAGCCTTCTACTTATGGGTCCCCTTAAACACGGAGGACTTGCCCTTGCCAATTCTATTGTTGCAGGACTCACACTCTTTTCACTTGCTTATATGCTCAGGAGGAGGCTTGGCAGGATTGATGGCAGAAGGATAATAAGGTCACTCTGGAGGGTAGTTTTTGCCTCTACATTTATGGGTATTATAGGTTGGTTTATAAGCCAGGATAAAGTCTGGACCTTTGATGGACAAATTATTTATAAGATATTCATTCTTGGAGGTGGTATATTACTCAGTCTATTTATTTATTCACTGTTGATGTATCTCTTAAAAAGTGAGGAATTTTTGTTTCTTCTTGGGATTATCAAGGAGAAGTTTAGGTCTATAACCAATCGGTCTACGACCAATCGGTCTAAGACTCAGGGGAGATGAAAAATGTTCTTAGATAAACTCATAGTAGGTCCTTTGGAGGTAAACTGCTATATTCTCGGAGACGAAGAGACAAAAGAGGCTGCTGTTATAGACCCAGGTGATGAGGATGACAGGATACTTGATCTGTTGAATGAGAAGGGTCTTAAACTCAGGTATATCATTAATACCCATGCGCATTTCGATCATGTGGGGGTAAATCAGTCGCTTAAAGAAGCGACAGGTGCGGAGATTATGATACACGAGGGGGATAAGGACCTTCTAAGAGTAGCAGGGGAACAGGCGTTTCTCTATGGGCTTGATGTGCCTCCATCTGAACCTGATAGATTCCTTCGGGATGATGATGAGATTTATATTGGAGAAATCAAACTCAGGGTTCTCAATACCCCTGGACATTCTGATGGTTGTATCTGTCTTCTCGGTAATGGGTTTGTCTTCACAGGCGATACGATATTTGCAGGTTCTGCAGGAAGGACAGACTTTCCTGGAGGGAATATGGGGAAATTGCTTAAATCTATAAGGGAAAGACTCGCAACGCTTGATGATAATATAAAGGTCTATCCAGGTCATGGCCCTGAGACAACAATAGGTTTTGAAAAGAGGAATAATCCTTTCTTTTCCACAGGATCCTTCGGACAGGAAGGGGCTGTGGAGTCCTTATAGAATTTGTTTATAAAAGGGTAAATAAATGGAAGGAAAGGTCATAGCTGTAAGCATAAGTGAGAAGAAAGGAGAAAGGAAGAAGAATACCGATAAGGTCTATCTCAGAGAGAATTTCGGTATTGAAGGGGATGCCCATGGGAGTAGTGAATGGCACAGGCAGGTGAGCCTCCTCGGGATTGAGAGCATTGATAAGATGAGGCATCTCGGTCTTGATGTTAATCCTGGAGATTTTGCTGAGAATATAACTACAGAGGGGCTCGATCTGACCTCTCTTTCTATCGGGACAAAGATAACTGTAGGAGGTGATATCGAGCTTGAAGTGAGTCAGATAGGTAAGGTATGTCATGACAGATGTGCCATCTATTACCAGGTAGGTGACTGCGTGATGCCGAAGGAAGGGATATTCGTTAAGGTTATTAAAGGTGGATGGGTGAGGCCGGGGGATACGATTACCGTCAAGCGTGAATAGAAGACTAAATGTAAGAGGCATCTGGATTTCAACAATCTTTGATTAGTCCTTATTGGTAACATAAAGAGAGGTAAAGATTAGAGACCTATCAGGTAATATATGAGTAGAAGACCGAGAATCCAGAAATCTTGCTTCAATCCAGATGCCTCTTACAAAATCAATAAAGGATTAGTAATATGATCCGCGTGGCTATTCTTACAATGAGCGATAAAGGATCAAGGGGTGAGAGAGAGGACGAGAGCGGGGAAGTAATTAAGAAAATGGTAAAGGAGATCCCTGCGGAGGTTGTCTTTTACGAAATTATTCCTGATGAGATAGAGATCATAAAAGACAGACTTATTTCGGTATCCGATAGCGAGAAGGCAGATATAATAATTACCACAGGAGGAACAGGGGTCTCTCCAAGGGATGTCACACCTGATGCCACCCTTCAGGTCATAGAGCGAGAGATTCCCGGAATGGCAGAGGCTATGAGGATGGAGAGCATTAAAAAAACACCCAGGGCAATGATCTCGAGGGCAGTAGCAGGCATAAGGAAAAAGACACTAATCATTAACCTACCCGGAAGTCCAAAGGGTGTTAAAGAAAACTTAGAGGTTATCCTTCCTGCCCTTTCCCATGCAGTTGAGAAGATAAAGGGGGATGCCTCGGAGTGTGCTTCTTAAAAAACCCTTGCAATCTCTTATAATATAAGTTAAATTAGCTAATTCCTTCAGAAAGGGTGGAAGATGGGGTTATGGATGAAATCGAAAATCACAGAAAAGAGATCGATGATATCGATTCTGAGATACTCAGGCTTCTTAATCGGCGGGCAGAGATTGTAATTGAGATCGGTAAGGTTAAGAAGAATGAGAAGGTCGAATTCCATTCACCAGAAAGAGAACAGGAAATCCTCCAGAGACTGGAAAAAAGTAATCCCGGCCCATTCCCCAGCGAAGCCCTCAGGGCTGTATATAGGGAAATTCTTTCAGCCTCACTTTCATTAGAACAGCCTTTACGTGTAGCCTACTTCGGCCCAAAAGCCACCTTCACCCATCTTGCAGCGATGCAGCAGTTCGGTTTTTCTGCTCAGTATATCCCTGTAGGGAGCATAAAAGAGGTCTTTGACACTGTAGAGAGGGGACATGTGAATTACGGGGTTGTGCCTATTGAGAATTCTACGGAAGGAGTTGTGAGCTACACCCTCGATATGTTTGTTGACTCGGACCTTAAGATATCGGCTGAGATAATGACAGAGATCTCCCATAACCTTCTATCCCTTGCAGGGAAGAAAGAGGATATAAAGAAGATCTACTCCCATCCGCAGGCAACAGCCCAGTGCAGGGACTGGATAGATACCAATCTTCCCGGGATACCAATTTTGGAGGCACCAAGCACCGCAAGGGCAGCAGAAATAGCATCCCAGGACACGAGTGCAGGCGCAATAGCGAGTGATCTGGCAGCAATGCTATACGGCCTGAAGGTCCTTCAGAGAAAGATAGAGGATGTCATCAATAATTATACTCGATTCCTTGTTATATCAAATAAACATCCCTCTAAAACTGGCAGGGATAAGACCTCTATGATGTTTACTATAAAAGACAGGGTAGGTGCCCTTTATTCCATGCTTGAACCCTTTGCAAAGAACAAGATAAACCTAACCAAAATAGAGTCAAGGCCCTCAAGGAAAAAGGCGTGGGAATATATATTCTTTGTTGATATAGAGGGTCACATAGATGACGAAAATGTTAAGAAGACCCTCGAAGAGGTGAGAAAGGAATGCCTCTTTCTTAAGGTTCTCGGGTCCTATCCTTCAGGGCAGGTTAGTAAATAATCAAAAATATTATGGATCTCGTTGCAGAGAATATAAGGACGCTTATTCCTTATACTCCGGGTAAGCCTATAGAGGAGCTTGAAAGGGAACTCGGTATAAAGGGTTCGATAAAACTTGCCTCTAATGAAAACCCCTTGGGTCCATCGAGAAAGGCTATAGAGGCTATAATTAAGGCGGTTGAGAACATCCACAGATACCCTGATGGTGGAGGTTATTACCTCAAAAGGACTCTCTCTGAAAGGCATGAGGTAAAACCCGAGCAGATTATTTTAGGAAATGGCTCTAATGAGGTAATAGAGATATTTGTGAGGACATTTCTGAGGCCAGGTGATGAGGCCATAATGGCGAGTCCCTCTTTTGTGGTTTATCCGATGGTTATTCAGGCAGCCTATGGGAAGAATGTGATAGTACCTCTCAGGGAAGGCAGACATAACCTTGGTGGGATGGTAAAAAGAGTAACAGATAAGACCAGGATGGTCTTTATCGCTAATCCGAATAATCCTACGGGAACGATAAATACAGAGACAGAGTTTGATTCAATGATGAAGAATCTTCCTGAAGTGGTTCTTGTAGTTGTAGACGAGGCCTATTATGAGTATGTCACCTCTCGGGATTACCCTGATACAATGAAGTACCTGAGAGAAGGGAGAAATATTATTATACTAAGAACATTCTCGAAGATCCATGGATTGGCTGGACTGAGAATTGGTTATGGAATAACTAAGAAGAAATTTGTTAACGAGATGAATAAGGTGCGTCAGCCCTTCAATACAAATTCCCTTGCCCAGATAGGTGCATTGGCAGCTCTATCAGATTACAGGCATGTTGAGGAAAGCAGGAGGATTAATGAAGAGGGTAAGATGTATCTTTATAAGGAATTGAATAGTATGGGGGTTAAATATCTTCCTACAGAGGCAAACTTCATTTATATAGATATTGAAGGCAATGCCTTCCAGCTCTATGAAAGATTCTTAAAGGAAGGTGTTATTGTGAGACCGATGGGACATAGAAATCTGAGATTGACCATAGGGCTTCCGGATGAGAATAGGAGATTTATAAAGGTATTCAGGAAGACTTTAAACCTGTCCTGACGACAGGTCAGGGAAGGGGAGAACTGATATGGATATCATTGTTTTAAGACCTGGCATAACTGAGGAAGAAAAAGGTTCTATTATAAAGAGACTTGAGGGTTATAATCTTAAGGCGCAGGTGTCTGTGGGGACAGAAAGGACGATCATCGGAGTAATTGGTGACACCGCAAGGATAACAGAAGATGAAGAAGAATCCTTCTCTGTTATGCCTGGAGTAGAAAAGGTACTGAGAATACTGAAGCCTTTCAAGGTTGTGAGCAGAGATTTCAAGCGTGAGGATACAGTAATAGATATAAAAGGAAATCTGATAGGTGGGAAGAGAATCCATGTGATGGCCGGTCCCTGTGCTGTTGAGTCAGAGGATATGATTCTTGCAGTAGCAAATGAGGTGAGAAGGGCAGGGGCTACCTTTTTAAGGGGAGGTGCCTTCAAGCCAAGGACATCGCCCTATTCATTCCAGGGTCTTGGTGAAGAAGGTCTTAAATATCTTAAAGAGGCATCGGAGAAGACAGGCCTACCTATAGTTACTGAGATTATGGATCCGAGGGATATAGACCTGCTTATTGAATACTCCGATATAATCCAGATCGGTGCGAGAAACATGCAGAACTTCAGACTTCTTACAGAGGTAGGCTCATACAGGAAGCCTGTCCTTCTCAAGAGGGGGCTCTCTGCAACGATAAAGGAATTCCTGATGTCTGCAGAGTATATTATGTCGAGTGGAAATCATAATGTGATCCTCTGTGAAAGAGGAATCAGGACATTTGAGACAGCCACAAGAAACACCCTTGACCTGAGTGCTGTACCAGTTATAAAGCAGTTAAGCCATCTCCCTGTTGTGGTTGACCCCAGTCATGGTGTAGGAAAGTGGGACCTTGTACCCCCTATGGCCAAGGCAGCGATAGCAGCTGGAGCGGATGGTATTCTTATCGAAGTTCATCCTAATCCTGACCAGGCATTATCAGATGGGGAACAGTCACTAAAACCCAAGGTCTTTAAACAGTTGATGGAGGAACTAAGGGCGGTGGCAAGGGCGGTGAACCGTGAACTGTGAACCGTGAACAGATATGGGTATTTTTTTTAACAGGGTAACAATCATAGGTGTAGGACTTATAGGTGGTTCATTGGCAAGCGTCCTGAGAGGGAAAAGTCTTGCAGGTGAAATCTATGGTATCGGTAGATCAGAAGAGAATCTTCAGAAAGCAAAAAGATTAGGGCTGATTGATCACTATTTCTGTGAGCCTTCCGGAATCCTTACAGTCCCCCCTTTAGTAAAGGGAGATGGAAGGGGGATTTATTCTGATAGTGTTAGAGATTCCGATCTTGTAATTCTTTCCTCCCCTGTCGGAAGCTTCCGTAAGATTGTAAAAGAGATAGGTACCTCTCTTAAAAAAGGGGCAATAGTTACAGATGTGGGTAGCGTAAAGGGGGATATGGTCAGAGAGATAGAAGAGACATTGCCTGAAGGGGTAAGCTTTGTTGGAGGGCATCCAATAGCAGGCAAAGAGACCTCAGGGGTTGAGGCAGCATCAGGAGAATTGTTTAAAGGGTCTAAATGTATCCTTACCCCTACTGATAGAACGGATAAAAATACCCTTGAGATCGTAAAGTCTATGTGGGAAGAGGCAGGAAGCGATGTGATTCTTATGGATCCATCGCTCCATGATAAGGTCTTTGCAGCTGTAAGCCATCTCCCCCATGTGATAGCCTATGCACTCGTGAATACGGTTGCAAGGATGGATTTTGGTGAAATTGACACCCTTTCCCTTTCTGTAAGGAGTTTCAGAGACCTCACAAGAATAGCATCAAGCTCTCCAGAGATGTGGAGGGATATATGTCTTTATAACAGGGTTAATCTACTGGATTCTATCAATAGATTCGAAAAGGTTTTAAAGATCCTGAAAGGATACCTTGAGAAAGGAGAAGGAAAAGGACTTCTTAGGGAATTTGAGGAAGCAAGAAGGATAAAGGTAAATTCCTGATCCTATCATTACATTTGACCTAAATGATAATAATATGGAAACAATAAAGATAAAACCTGTCAGGTCACTGAGGGGTGAGATAGGGGTACCTGGAGATAAATCTATCTCCCACAGATCTGTTATGGTGGCTTCTATCGCAGAAGGTAGAAGCATAATAAAGGGTTTTCTTTCTGCTGATGATACCCAGAGAACAGTAAAGGCCTTCAAGTCGATGGGTATTAAAGTAGAAGGATTCGGGACAGATAAACTTATCATCGAAGGGAAAAGTCTTGGTGGTCTTAAAGAACCAGAGGATGTATTGGATTTAGGTAATTCCGGAACCTCTATAAGACTTCTTTCGGGACTTCTTGCCGGGCAGAGGTTTTTTTCTGTACTAACAGGGGACGCCTCTCTTAGAAAGAGACCGATGAGTAGGGTGACAGCTCCTTTAAGGCAGATGGGTGCAGAGATAAACGGAAGAGACGATGGCGGTTTTGCTCCATTAGCAATAAAGGGCAGAACCTTGAAACCAATCGAATATGAATCACCTGTTCCGAGTGCACAGGTGAAGTCATCCATTCTTCTTGCAGGACTTTATGCAGAGGGTGAGACGAAGGTGAAAGAGCCGGGGAAATCGAGGGATCATACAGAAAGGATGTTAAAAAAATTTGGTGCAGAAATTGGTGAGTTCAATCTTTCGGTATCTATAAAGGGTAGACCAATCCTCAAGGCGCAGGAGGTTGAAGTACCTGGAGATTTTTCCGCTGCTGCCTTTTTCTTGGTCGCTGGAGTGCTCGTACCTGATTCAGAGGTTTATCTGAAGAATGTTGGCATTAACCCGACAAGGACCGGTCTCCTGGATATACTTAAAAGGATGGGGGTTGAGGTCTATTTAGATAACAGGAGAGAAGTAGGGGTTGAACCTGTTGCAGATATCCATGTGAGAACAGGGAGACCGAAGGGGATAAAAATCTCTGGAGAGGAGGTTTTAAGGGCGATAGATGAATTACCTATCCTCTGTATTGCAGCATCTCTCGCAGAAGGGGAAACAGTGATCAGGGAGGCAAAGGAGCTCAGGGTTAAGGAGACAGACAGGATTTCTGCCATGGCCGAGGAACTTAGAAAGATGGGGGTTGAGATAGAAGAGTTTCCTGATGGTCTGATGATAAAGGGCAGAGAGAGACTTAAAGGGGCTGTATGCAACAGTCATAGTGATCACCGGGTGGCTATGGCGATCGCTATAGCGGGACTTGTTGCTGATGGTGAGACGATTATTCAGGATACATCATGGATCTCAACATCCTTTCCAGGGTTTATGGAGATCCTGGATGGGTTGAGGCATAGAGGTATAAAGGAATCTAAGGTTCAGGGGTTGAAATAATAATTTGATTAAGAAAAAGATCATAGCGATAGATGGCCCATCAGGGGCAGGGAAAAGTACTGTTGCAAAGATTCTGGCAAAAAGGCTTAACTACCTCTATATAGATACAGGTGCTATGTACAGGGCTATCGGTTGGAAGGTCAAGGAAGAGGGAATACCTCTGAATGAGGAATCATTAAAGGAACTCTGTACTTCTACCGAGATCAGGCTCCAGAAGGTCTCTGGGGAGATGAAGGTCTTTGCAGATGGAAAAGATGTGACAGGAGAAATAAGGACACCTGAAATGGGGCTGATGGCGTCATCAGTATCTTCTTTCCAATGTGTCAGAGAGAGGCTATTAGAGTTACAGAGGGGGATGGGAAGGAACGGAGGGGTTGTGATGGAAGGAAGGGATATCGGTACCGTGGTTTTCCCAGATGCAGATATTAAGTTCTTCCTCGATGCGAAGATTGAAGAGCGGGGTAAAAGGCGGCATCTTGAACTCCTATCTAAAGGTATAAAGGATGATCTTATAAGTATTACCGATGATATAAAAAAAAGGGATGAGGCAGACAGCACCAGAAACCTTGCGCCATTAAAAATGGCTGAAGATTCTATATATATTGATACAACAAATATAACTATCCAGGAAGTGGTTGCGACGATGCTTAAAGAGATTTCAAGGGACTATGAGACATAGGGATGAGAGTTGAAAGGTTTGGTTTACAGGATCGTTCGTGTTATAATCTTTTTTCTTGCAAAGATTATATTCAGACTGAGGATTATCGGACAATCAAATATCCCGAAGGTAGGCGGGGCTATCATAGCGGCAAACCATGTGAGTTATCTCGACCCTCCGCTTATCGGATGTTCGATATTGAGAAAGGTTAATTTTATGGCAATGGCTGAACTATTTAATAATCCTTTTTGCGGGATCTTACATAAGGTCTTAGGAGGCTTTCCGGTGAAAAGGGGAGAGGCAAATACAGGGGCAATAAGGCATGCAATCAGACTACTAAAGAAAGGAGAGTTGGTCCTGATCTTTCCTGAAGGAACGAGGAGCTATGATGGAAGGCTTCAGGAGCCAAAGGGGGGCACCGGGATGATAGCAGCATTAAGTGGTGCTAAGGTTGTGCCAACCTTTATTAAAGGTACAGAAAAGGCTCTTTCAAGGGGATCATGGAGATTAAAGCCCTTGTCTGTTACAGTGTATTTTGGTACGCCATTAGAATTTACAGAAGACCTTAGTTACATCTTATCTGATTCTACAAAAGGGAGAATGCATGACGATTTAATAAAAAGAAGAAAAAGGCTTTACAGTAGTATAAATATTAAGATTATGGATGAGATTGCTAAGATACAGAAAATTTCCATGGGGCAGGTAGTAGAGAATTAATGAAGATCCTTACTGTTACCAATGCTGGTTTCTGTTTTGGGGTTAAGAGGGCTATAAATATAGCCTTCGAGGCTGCGAAAGACAACAATAATGAAGTATATACCCTTGGGCCAATCATACATAATCCACAGGTAGTGGAGAAATTGTCGGAGGAGGGTGTCAGGGCTGTAGAAGACTTAAATCAAGAAGGGATTGGAAAGTTAATAATCAGGTCCCATGGGGTTTCCACAGATATCTTTAAGAAGGCATCTGAAAAGGGGATTGAGGTTATTGACGCTACATGCCCTTTTGTTAAGAACGCCCAGAAATATGCTCATGTCCTCCAAAAGGAAGGGTGTCAGGTTATAATCGTTGGGGACAGGGGACATCCAGAGGTCAAGAGTATACTTAGTTATGCTGGTGATGATGCAATCGTTGTGGGTAATGCGGCATCGATTGAAGGGATTCCGCTTAAAAAGAAAGTCGGAATCGTTGCACAGACTACTCAAAGGAATTCTATTTTCCAGGAGGTTGTGTTAAAATGTCTTGAAAAGGCTGAAGATGTTAAGGTGTATAATACCATCTGCGATTCGACAACCAAGAGACAGGATGAGACAAAGAGACTTGCAGAAGAGGTTGATCTTGTTCTGGTAGTCGGAGGTAAATGCAGCGCAAACACAACCCAACTTGCATCTATATGCAGACAGATGGGGACGAAGACCTTCCATATTGAGGTCCCAGAAGAAATAGAGGAATGTTGGTTTGATGGCGTAGAGAAGGTTGGGGTTACAGCCGGCGCATCTACACCGGATTGGATTATTGACAGTGTTATAAAGAGGGTTCATGAAATAGATAAAAATTTGTCCGAAAGGAGATATGTATAGAATGATGAAGACAGAAGGTATTGCTGATGAGATAATAATGAATAAAGAAGAATTGGAGAAACTCTATGAAGAGACCTTCAAAGCGGTTAAGGAGGGTACAGTAATAAAAGGAATTGTTATGAAGATAAATACTGATGGGGTTATGGTGGATATTGGTTACAAATCTGAAGGAATAATCCCAATAACAGGGTTCGGAGAGAAAGAGCTGAAAGAACTCAAGATTGGGGATGAGATGGCGGTCTATTTAGAAAACAAAGAGAATGAAGATGGGAATATTGTCTTATCCAAGGAGAAGGCTGATAAGATAAAGATATGGGAGGCTATAGAAGAGGCCTGTGAAAAAGGTGAGCCGATGGAAGGAACTATTATTGCAAAGATAAAGGGAGGGATGACAGTAGACATCTCCGGAGTAAAGGCCTTTCTTCCTGGTTCACAGATCGATCTCAGACCCATAAGGAATCTAGACCAGCTTATAGGGAAAAGATATACCATGAAGGTCTTGAAGGTGAACCAGAAGAGGGGGAATATAGTTCTCTCAAGGAGGGCCATCCTTGAAGAGGACAGGGAGAAGAGGAAAGGAGATACTCTATCAAAACTTTCTGAAGGAGAAAGGATTCGGGGTGTTGTTAAGAACATTACCGAATATGGGGTGTTCATAGATTTGGGAGGAATCGATGGACTTCTCCATATCACCGACATGTCCTGGGGAAGAATCAGTCATCCATCCGAACTTTTTATGATAGGAGATAAAGTTGAGGTTGTTGTTCTCAAATATGATAAGGAGAATGAGAGGGTCTCTTTGGGCTTTAAGCAGAAGACACCTGATCCCTGGGCTACAATTGAGGAGAGATACCCTGTTGGTAAGAAGATAAGGGGAAGGGTAGTGAGTATTACAGAATACGGGGCATTCATAGAGATCGAAGAAGGGATAGAAGGTCTTATCCATATTTCAGAGATGTCTTGGACGCAGAAGATTAAACATCCTTCAAAATTGGTTGCAATGGGTGATATTATAGATGCTATAGTACTCAGTATGGATAAAGAGGGTAGAAAGATCTCTCTTGGCATGAAGCAGGTAGAGCCGAATCCGTGGGATCTTATAGTAGAGAAATATAAGGTTGGTGACAGAGTAGAGGGTAAGATAAGGAGTCTTACAGAATTTGGTATTTTCGTTGGACTCGAAGAAGGTATAGATGGCCTGATCCATATCTCAGATCTTTCATGGACGAGACATATAAAACATCCTTCTGAGATCTTGAAAAAGGGTCAGAAGGTGGAAGCTGTAATTCTTACTATAGATAGGGATAAGGAGAGGCTTTCCCTGGGTGTTAAACAGTTAACACCTGACCCATGGGAAAAAGAGATACCAGAGAAGTTTAAGGTTGAAGAACTTGTGAAGGGGAAGGTAGTGAAAGTGACAGAATTCGGGATCTTTCTTGAACTTGAAGAGGGTATCGAAGGGCTCGTATATTCGTCTGAAATGGAAAAAGGTTCTAGTGTCAGAGGAACTCCCCCAAAAATAGAGGACATCGCAAAGGTTGGAGATGAGATTACAGCGAGGATTGTAAAAGTGGATTCAGCAGAGAGAAAGATAGGACTCACGATGAAGGTCCATAAGAAGGGTAAAAAGTCAAAGGTCGATGACTTATAGAGGGGAAGATGGCTAAGAGACAGCTCATCTTTGGTATAGGGGTAACTATTTTTTTGATATTCGTCTTCTTTATTGTTACTTACAGCATAATCACAATCACAAAAAAGAGAGTACCTATATTCGGTGATAAAGTTGCCCTTGTAAGGATAGAGGGAGTAATACTTGATTCCAAGAAGGCGATTGAACAGTTGAAGAGATATAAGGAAGATAAATCTGTTAAGGCTATAGTGATAAGGGTGGATAGCCCTGGTGGAGGGGTGGTTCCGTCCCAGGAGATATACGAAGAGATTAAAAAGATAAAGGAAAAGGGCGAGAAGAAGGTCGTTATATCAATGGGTGCTATGGCTGCTTCAGGTGGGTATTATATATCATGTCCTGCTGATAAGATTGTGGCAAATCCCGGCTCTATCACAGGAAGCATCGGTGTGATTATGGAACTTGCCAATATAGAAGGTCTCCTTGAAAAGATAGGAGTGAAGAGTGTTGTGGTAAAGAGTGGAAAGCACAAAGATATAGGCTCTGTCTTAAGAGCGATGAGTGCGGAGGAAAAGGAAATACTTCAGAGGGTTCTTGATGATGTCCATAATCAATTTATTGAGGCTGTGGCTAAAGGGAGAGGCATTAAAGAAGATGTAGTAAGGGGGATAGCTGATGGCAGGATATTTACGGGGAAACAGGCTAAAGAATTAGGTCTGATCGATGAAATAGGGAATCTTGAGGATACTATAAAGATAGCCGCCAGGATAAGTGGTATAAAAGGAGAACCTCAGGTTGTGACCGAAGAAAGAAAACCGTCCTTCTTAGAACTCCTGTTAGGAAATTTTCTCAATCAAAAAATAGATCCATTTAAGAGACATATATCGTTCAATTATATTTTTACTTATTAATAGATTTTTGGTCTTGACAGGCTAATGAGGCTTATGATATTGGTATTATATAATTTATAAACAATAAGGGAGGTCACTATATGACTAAGGCAGAACTTATAGAGAAGGTTACAGAAAAGATGAATTCTCTTACATTAAAACAGACTGAGGTTGTGGTGAATCTGATTTTCGATAGTGTTAAAGATGCCTTAGCCAAGGGGGAGAAGGTAGAAATAAGAGGCTTTGGGAGTTTTCGTATAAGGAACAGGGGGTCGAGGGAAGGAAGAAATCCTAAGACTGGTACATCCGTTAGTGTCCCACCTAAAAAAGTACCATTCTTCAAGACAGGGAAGGAACTCAGAGAAATCGTAGATAGTTAGGTCTTTGAATCTGAATTGTGCTTATTGTTTTTTATCCAATTCTTCAAACTTCTTCATTATTTCTTTAATCTGATTTTCTTCGAGGTGCATATCAGCCATCATAAACAGCATGTTGTCTTCTTTAAAGATATGTTCTCTGAGTAGATTAATATAGCTGGTTCCATTTTCTTTTATAAGAACTAAGGCCTCTTTACTATTTTCGTCTTTGAGTAAGAGATCAACCCCTTTAAAAAGGTTATCCTTGTATCTATAAAGGTCTTCATGTTCCATCAGCATAACCCCTACTGGCCCACCTTCTCTCGGAATGAATTTCTCGATTTCAGGGAAAAGGGCCTCTTCTTCTTTTTTGAAATGAAGTTCAACTTCTTTCTTAAAGAAACCCTCTAAATCTAAAAGGGTATTTTTTACATTTGGTGACTCCAGATCTTTGATGGTCTGCTCCATAACCTTCAGCTTTTCTAATACCTTTTTATGGTCGTTTGACAGAATCTCTGTTGGTTTGCTCATTTTAGACCTCCCTATGGGTTTTTAAAATATTAAAGAGATTCTATATAAATAGTAAATATGGTTAATATGATTTTAATCACATCTGTTATATAAAAGAAAAAAGAAACTCTTTGATTTTCAAATCCAGAGAAAGAGTAGTTATCTTGACGAAAGTGTATATCTGTATTATGATAATTAAATGTTATCTATTAAAAAACAGCTTGAGATTATTAAACGTGGTGTTTTAGAGATAATCCAGGAAGATGAACTTATAAGAAGGCTAGAAATCTCACTTCAAACAGGAAGGCCTTTAAGGGTAAAGGCAGGTTTTGACCCCACTGCTCCAGATATCCATCTCGGCCATACAGTACTCCTCAACAAGATGAGACAGCTCCAGGATCTTGGACATGAAGTTGTATTCCTTATAGGTGATTTTACAGGAATAATCGGGGATCCGACAGGCAGAGTAGAGGCGCGGAGACCATTAACACAGGATGAGATCGAGAAGAACGCCGAGACATATAGGAAACAGGTCTTTAAAGTCCTTGATCCTGAAAAGACAAAGGTCAGATTCAACAGTGAGTGGTTGTCGAAAATGTCTGTAAGTGACTTTCTCGAACTCGGCTCCAAACAGACTGTAGCCCGAATGCTCGAGAGGGACGATTTCAGTAAAAGATTTAAAGAGGGGATTGATATAACCATACTTGAATTCTACTATCCACTTTTCCAGGCCTACGACTCCGTTGCGCTGAAGGCAGATATCGAACTTGGTGGTTCGGACCAGAAATTCAACCTCTTGATGGGAAGGATCATCCAGCGGAGATACGGTCAGGAGGAACAGGTTCTTATACTGATGCCCCTCTTAGAGGGTACAGACGGAATAAACAAGATGAGCAAGAGCCTCGGAAATTACATTGGTATCGACGAACCACCGAAAGAGATCTTCGGAAAGATCATGTCTATAAGTGATGGGTTGATGTTAAAGTATTATGACCTTTTAAGCCATATGTCACTGGATGAACTTAACGAGTTAAAGGAGGGATTAAGAAACGGAAATATCCACCCTAAAAAGGTAAAGGAAGATCTTGCCTGCGAGATTGTAGAAAGATATTGGGGAAAAGATGAATCTATAAAAGCAAAAGAAGAGTTCGAGCATATCTTTAAAAAGAAAGGTATCCCGGAGGAGATACAGAAGGTCACTATAAAAGTTACTGATAAAGTGAATATCAATTGGCTTCCTCAGATAATGAAGGATAATGGTCTTACAAAGAGTACAAGCGAAGCGAAAAGGTTAATTATTCAGGGTGGGGTAAAGATTAATGATAATACTGTAACAGATCCAAGTGCTAAACTTGAGCAGGGTGAATATATAATTAAGGCAGGGAAAAGAAGATTTCTGAAAGTAGTAATAAAAGATTGAAAAGAATTCTCCAAACTAATAAAAATTAGTTATGTAACACCAAAATGATAATGTCCTAATTAGCCAAAATAGAAATGTCCTAATTT
>CAKKSD010000052.1 GCA_919902995.1 Thermodesulfovibrionia bacterium | reverse complement strand
AATTAGGACATTTCTATTTTGGCTAATTAGGACATTATCATTTTGGTGTTACAGTTTTTTCTGAAGCGTTAGGGTCCACTCAGGTCTCGGGACAAAAGGGGTGTATAATAATCAGGTGATTTCTTATTTATTGTCAGTTGGGTCTTTTTATGATATTGTTATATATTATGAAGGTTCAAAGAAAACCAGAATGGCTCAAGGTAAGGTCTTCGATTTTCCTTCCTGAAAGGGTAAGAGGAGTTAAAAATAAGTATAAACTTAATACCGTCTGTGAGGAGGCTTCCTGTCCGAACATCCATGAGTGCTGGGGTATGGGGACAGCCACTTTTATGATCCTTGGTGAGAGCTGTACGAGGAACTGCGGGTTCTGCGATGTAAATACCGGGTATAATCTAATACTCGACAGAGATGAACCTAAAAGGGTTGCCGAGGCTGTAAAAGAACTTGGGCTATCCCATACTGTTATAACCTCTGTAACAAGGGACGATCTTGATGACGGTGGGGCATCGATTTTCGCAGATACTGTCCGTTTTATTAGGAGAAATACTTCTTCTACCATAGAAGTCCTGATCCCTGATTTCAAAGGGTCTTCAGACTCCCTGAAGATTGTAATAGATTCCATGCCTGATATTCTCGGTCACAATATTGAGACTGTTAGAAAGCTCTATCCCGATGTGAGGGCTTCGGCAGATTATGAGAGGAGTCTTGAGATACTTAAAAGGGCAAAGTCATTTAATAAAAACATTATAACAAAGACAGGTATTCTTGTCGGTTTTGGTGAAGATGAGAAAGAAATAATTCAAACGATGAAGGATATAAGAGAAACAGACTGTGATATAATCACAATAGGTCAGTACCTTTCTCCTTCGAAGATGCACTATCCTGTTAGAAGATATTATACACCAGAGGAGTTCAAAAGGTTTGAACTTATTGGAAGGGGTATGGGGTTTGTCCATGTGGAATCGGGTCCTCTTGTGCGAAGCTCTTATCATGCGAAGTATCCAGTAAATAATATTCACTAAAAATATAGGAGGGGAAATGGAGAAGGGATTCGGAGAGTTTAAGGATATATTTGAGGCACTCGAGGCAGCTATTTCAAGAGAGGCGGAGGCATATAGTTATTATTCAAAGGCTGCTGAGGAGGCAGGGAATATTGCCCTGAAAGAGTTGTTTCTGAGCCTTGCAGCGAGGGAAAAAGAACATGAATGGGAATTAAAAGAAAAGCTCAGCAATCTTAAAGTCCAGATGGAGATTGACAGGGCGATGACAGGGGGATGCTGGTAATGGCAGAGATCAGTAAAGATGTTATGATGGAACTCTATTACTGGCTTAAACTAACAAGGACTATAGAAGACAGGGTTACGATACTTTACCGTCAAGGTAAGATACAGGGTGGTGCGTGGACAAGCCATGGAATGGAGGCAATATCTGTCGGTTATTCTCTTGCCCTTGAGAAGGACGATATTATATGCCCCTATTTCAGAGACATGGGGGCATTCCTTGTAAGAAGGATTACACCGAAGAGGATATTCTCTCAATACCTTGGTAGAAAAACAGGTGTTACGGGTGGCAAGGATGGAAATGTCCATGCAGGAGATATAAATCTGGGGATAATAGGATTCCCGAGCCATCTTGCTGATAATTATCCTGTAGCTACAGGTGTGGCGTTAGCCTTCAAGATGAGAGGAGAGAAAAGGGTGGTTGCTGCCTGCACAGGTGATGGAGGGACGAGCAGGGGTGATTTCCATGAGGCATTGAACTTTGCATCTGTAAGAAAACTACCTGTGGTCTTCTTCTGTAATAATAATCAGTATGCCTATTCCACTCCCCTGAGATTTCAGATGGCGATAAAGGATGTTTCGCAGAGGGCGATTGCCTATAATATTCCGAGTGAAACAGTAGATGGGAATGATATTTTAGCGGTCTATTCAGCAGCAAAAAGGACATATCAGAGGGCAAGGGAGGGTGAGGGACCAAGCTTTATCGAGTGCAAGACGATGAGGATGCACGGTCATTCAGAACATGATGCGGCTAAGTATGTTCCGAAGGAAATACTTGAAGAGTGGAAAAAGAAAGACCCTGTTATAAATTATGAAAAATACCTGATAGAAAAAAAGGTAGTAACCTCAGAGAAACTTGCTGAGATAGATAAAAAGATAAAGAGCGAGGTTGAGGAGGCCGTAGAGTTTTCAGAGAAAAGCCCCTATCCTGAAGGGAAAGATACCCTTGAGGGGGTGTATAAAATATAACCTAAATTAAGCGATTCTTATGCTTTGTCATTCCCCGATTCAATCGGGGAATCCAGTTCCTTTATTCTGGATTGTCCGATCAAGTCGGACAATGACATTTGGTAGGTGATTACATTTTTCCAATATGTATTGATTAATTAAGGTATTCACTAAAAATTCGCTCAACTTAGGTATAAGTATACTACAAATATTGGGTGTGACATGAAAGAGATTAGTTATATAGAAGCGATAAGTGAGGCCTTGAAGGAGGAAATGGAGAGGGATAAGGATGTATTCATTCTCGGAGAGGATGTAGGTTTTTATGGTGGTGCCTTCAAGGTAACAGAAGGTTTCTATGAGAGGTTCGGGGAGTGGAGAGTCCTTGATACTCCTCTTTCGGAATCGGGATTCACAGGTGCTGCCATAGGGTCTGCATTAATGGGTATGAGACCTGTAGTTGAAATGCAGTTTGCTGATTTCATATCCTGCGCCTTTGACCAGATAGTAAATGTGGCTGCAAAGAATTACTACCGCTGGGGTGGTGCTACACCTATAGTTATACGGGCTCCTTACGGAGGAAATATACATGGAGGACCATACCATTCCCAATGCCCTGAGGCATGGTTTTTCCACTGCCCTGGTTTGAAAATTGTTGCTCCTTCTATGCCCTATGATGCAAAGGGACTTCTCAAGGCTGCTATAAGGGACGATAATCCTGTGATATGCTTAGAACACAAATATCTATACAGAAGGATCAAAGAAAATATTCCTGAGGATGATTTCATAGTCCCTATCGGAAAGGCGGATATAAAGAGAGAAGGGAGGGATATTACAATAATTACCTATGGTGCTATGGTACATACAGCACTTGAGGCTGCAAAGCTCCTTGAGGGAAAAGAGATTGACATAGAGGTTCTGGATTTAAGGACATTGCTGCCTCTTGACAAAGAGGCGATCTTCAGTTCTGTAAAGAAGACAAACAAGGCAATGATTCTCCATGAGGCCACAAAGACAGGAGGGATAGGGGCGGAGATTTCATCGCTTATAAGTGAGGAGGTATTCGATCATCTTGACGGTCCTATCATCAGGATTGCTGCTCCTGATACACCTGTTCCTTACAGCCCACCTATGGAGGAGTTTTTTATTCCTAATGCCTCAGATGTAATTAAGGCAGCTGAAAGACTTGCGGCCTATTAAGAATAATTTGTAATGCTGAACCCTGAAAATGTCATGCTGAACTTGGTTCAGCATCTCTAAAAGAGACCCTGTCTACGACTCATAGAGAAACGAGTTCAGGGTTACAGGGAGGAAGATTTTAGTGCTATGGAAGTAAATATTATCATGCCCCAGATGGGAGAGAGTGTTGCCGAAGGGACAATACTCCAATGGCTTGCGAACGAAGGTGAGAGGATAGATAAAGATAAGCCTGTAGTCGAGATAAGCACAGACAAGGTCGATACAGAAGTTCCATCGCCTGTAACGGGTGTTCTGAGTAAGATCCTTCATAAAGAAAATGAAACCATTCCTGTAGGTACGGTTATTGGTATTATTCAAGTCCAAGCAGCAGAGACGGAAGAGATTACAACTCCAAAGGAAATTATAACAACGAAGTTTGAGGTTCAGGCGCCGAAAGCCGGGCTTTCTGAAAGGGAAAAGATTTCACCACTTGTAAAGACCCTTGCCAGACAGTATGGTATCGATTTAAAGAAGGTTAAAGGAACCGGGGAGGGTGGAAGGATAACAAAGAAGGATATCATGGATTATGCCGGTGTGAAGCCTGTCGAAGAAGAAGCGCAGGAGAGGGAGGAGGTAATCCCCTTAAGTCCGAAGAGGAAAATCATTGCAGAGAGGATGTCCCTAAGCAAGAAGACCATTCCCCATGTAACTACCAACTTTGAGATTGATATGACTGGAATAGTAAAATACAGGGAGAAGAGGAAGGAGAGTTTCCTTAAGGAGAAGGGCTTTAATTTGACCTATCTCCCTTTTATTACGAAGGCAGTGATCACTGCACTGAAGGAATTCCCGATACTGAACTCTACATGGACAGAAGATGGTATCAGGATAAAGAGGTATGTAAACCTCGGGATAGCAACTTCAATAGAAGATGGCTTAATCGTTCCTGTAATAAGGGATGCTGACAAAAAGGATTTTCTTATACTTGCCGGGGATGCCCAAGACCTTGCCAAAAGAGCAAGGGATAAGAAACTCAGACCTGATGAGGTTCAGGAAGGGACCTTTACGATAACAAATTATGGTTTAGGTGGAAGCCTCTTCGGCAATCCGATTATCGTTCCAAACCAGGCAGCAATCCTCGGTATTGGGGCAATACAGAAAAGACCGGTTGTTATAGATGATGCCATAGCTATCCGCTCGATGGTCTATCTCAGTCTATCCTTTGACCACAGAATACTTGATGGTGCACAGGCTGACCAGTTTATGAGGAGAGTAAAAGAAATCCTTGAAACCTGGGACTACTGGCCTTAGCATACCGAAGTACTTTTCTTGACAAACCACTCCAATCTATTTTATTTTATTTTATGATCCAGAGTATGACTGGCTATGGAAGGGGTGAGGAAGGGAGTTTTGTGGCAGAAATAAGGGGTTTTAACCACAGATACCTCGATATATCTATAAGACTTCCAAAGTCGCTTTCTATATTAGAACTAAGGATAAAAAAGGTGCTGCAGGATAAATTTTCAAGAGGCAGGTTAGAGGTCTCTATAACAAGGAATGGGAAGACAGAAACAAGGTCTTTAGTTGTGGATAGAGAACTTTTTAATCAATATTATAAACTTTTAGAGGGTCTGAAAACGGACTTTAATCTTAAGGGAGAGGTCGATCTAACTTTAATGGCATCCATGAAAGAATTTATCTCTTTTAAAGAGTCTGAAGAAGACATCGAGGCAGCGTGGAAGGATATAGAAGGTGCCCTTGGAGATTCTATTGAAGGATTGTTAATAATGAGAAAAGAAGAAGGGGGATTTTTAAGGGGAGACCTCTTGGGAAGGATTGGAACTGTAGAGCATCGCCTTGAGATGATAGATAAAAAATGTCCTCAGATAGTTGAGGACTATAGAAAGAGGCTCTTAGAGAATGTTAAGTACTTGTTAGCTGAAGGAGTAGAAATAGATGAGAGGAGAATTCATTTTGAGGTTGCACTTTTTGCTGAGAGGTGCGATATTACAGAGGAGATAGTGAGAATAAGGAGCCATATTGGTCAGTTAAGAAAGATGTTGGATGAAGAAGGTGCTATTGGGAAAAAACTCGATTTCCTCATCCAGGAAATAGGAAGGGAGATAAATACTGTTAGTTCAAAGGCTGGCGATGCAGAGATTTCTTTAAATGTTATAGAAATCAAGGCGGAACTTGAAAGGATAAGAGAACAGATCCAGAATATCGAGTGATCAATGACACAAAGAATAAAGGAGTTAGGGATGATGAACTTTAGATTGATAAATATAGGGTTCGGAAATGCCGTATCGAGCAATAGGGTAGTGGCTGTCGTAATTCCTGATTCGTCTCCGATGAAAAGGCTTAAGGATGAGGCAAAAGAAAGGGGCAAACTCATTGATGCTACTCAGGGGAGAAAAACAAGGTCAATTATTATCACAGATAGCGATCATATAATCCTCTCTGCTTTACAGGCAGAGACCATCACCCAGAGGTTCTCAGAGGGTGGGGGATGAGGAATGAAAATCCTGAAATGAGAACGGGGATACTTTTTGTGGTCTCAGCTCCATCAGGGGCAGGGAAAACTACTCTTTGCAGTGAGGTAAGCAGACTGATTCATAATCTCAAATACGCAATATCTTATACAACAAGAACACCAAGGCCAGGAGAGGTCAACCGAAAGGATTACACCTTTGTTACATTAAAAGAGTTTAAGGATATGATTGAAAAGGGAGAATTTGCAGAGTGGGCGGAAGTACATGGTCATTTATACGGGACTCCGATAAAGGAACTTGAAAATCTAAGAAAAGAATATGATGTTATTCTTGATATCGATATCCAAGGTGCTAATCAGATAAGAAGGAGCTATAGAGAAGGAGTATATATATTTATTTTGCCACCGTCTATGGAGATACTGGAAGACAGACTTAAGAAGAGGATGGCAAACTCGGAGATTGAGATAAAGGATAGGTTAATGAAGGCAAGAGAGGAGATATCTGAATATAAGGAGTATGAATATATTATAGTTAACAGCGATTTCGCAGGAGCCCTTTCAGAGCTAAAATCTATAATACTTTCTGAAAGGTGCCGTAGAGAAAGGATAGATTCTGAATTTGTGGAAAGGTTAACCGCAAATCCTGAAAGACGGAACAATTAAAGATTGATGGTTGTTAGACATTGAAATATAATAGAAAGGAGGATAAATGGATATCTTATCATTACCAATAGAGATAGAGGATAGTAAAATAGACAGCCGTTTCCGCCTTGTTATAATCACTTCCCAGAGGGCTAAGACACTCTCTGAGGGTGCAAAGGCACTGATAACAACAAAGTACAAGAAGAACACCACAATTGCCCTTGAAGAATCGATCTTGGATAAGCTTGATTATTTAACAGGGGAAGAGGCTGTGAAGGCAAAAGAGATAGCCAAAAAACTCGAGTTTAAGAAAAAAGTGACTTCAATGACTAAAAAGGAAGGCAAGGAAGAAGAGCTTAGCGAACTTGAAAAAGATCTGAAGGTATACCTTTTGGAGAAGGCAGAGACAGAAAAGAGAAAAGAAGATATTTTTGGGGAGAGGGGAGAATAAAAGGAATTAATTTATGAATCTTACAGGGAAAAGGATCCTTTTAGGGATAACGGGGAGTATTGCTGCTTACAAGACGATAGATCTTATAAGGAGGCTTATTGACCTTGGGGCAGAGATTACTGTTGCAATGACAAGAAGTGCACAGACCTTTATTACACCCCTCACCTTTGAGACAGTGTCCAGAAAAAAGGTATTTACAGATCTAACTCAGGAACCACTGAGCCATATAACTCTTCTTGAAAACAGCGATCTCTTTCTTATAGCACCTGCAACTGCCAATATTATCGGGAAAATGGCATCAGGGATAGCAGATGATCTAATGAGTACACTCCTTATGGCTTCTCCTGTACCGGTTTTAATGGTACCTGCAATGAATAACTGGATGTATGAAAATCCTATTCTTCAGAGGAATAAGGAGATACTTGAAGAAAAAGGAATAGAGGTCCTGGAACCAGAGTCAGGTGATCTTGCCTGTGGACATAAAGGTATAGGAAGATTTCCAGAAACAGAGAAGATAATCAAAAAGGTGATAGAAATACTTAAGAAAAAAGAGGATCTTAGTGGGGAGACTGTTCTCATTACGGCAGGTCCAACAAGAGAGCCAATAGACCCTGTAAGGTTTGTTTCAAATAGGTCCTCCGGAAAAATGGGCTACTCATTGGCAAGGGTAGCATGGAGGAGGGGCGCAGAGGTTACCCTGATAAGTGGTCCAACAACATTAAAACCACCTGTCGGTGTCAATTATATTCCTGTAGAGAGGACTGAAGAGATGATGAAGAAGGTAATATCCTCTTTCGAAAATGCTACAATAGGTATAATGGCTGCCGCTGTAGCTGATTGGAGTCCTGAAATATCACCGCATAAGATAAAGAAAAATGGTGGTACTCTGACCTTAAGGATGAAAGAAAACCCTGATATACTGAAGAAGATGGGAGACAGAAAAGGAAAGAGGATCCTTGTTGGGTTTGCAGCAGAGACAGATAATGCTGTCGAAAATGGGAAGAAGAAACTTATTGAAAAAAATCTTGATATGGTAGTGGTTAATGATCTGAGGGACGAAGGAGCGGGATTCGATGTGGATACCAATAAAGTAACGATGATAGATAGAAAAGGCAGGGTTTCAGAGCTACCTTTGATGTCCAAAATAGAGGTTGCTGACAGGATTATAGATAAGGTTATCGAACTGAAAAGAAGTCAGAATTTATCTTAGATATCCCTCAATAAGTAGATCTTCTCCTGATCTTCTAAACCTGAGGTCTTTCAGGATCATAGCATCGGTCAATCTTTTGGGAGATGTACCTCCAACAGAACCTTTTGAATTGGAGCCCCCTATAATTTTAGGGGATAGGAATATTAAGACCTTATCGATAATCCCAGCCCTCAGCGCTGAGGCATTAGTCTCTGAGCCACCCTCTATCATAAGACTCATAATACCAATATTACCGAGTTCCTTCATTAAAAGGGGAAGATCAATATATCCTTCTTTTGAATCCACAGGGATTATCCTTATTCCCTTCTTCTCTAAGGCTATAATTTTATCTTCCGGGGCATCAGAGGATGTTACGATATATGTCTTTGACTCAGACGGTACTGGGTGGCTTAATCCCAATGATAGGTTTAGTTCAGGGTTAAGTATCCTTGCGGTTAAAGGAATCTTTAACTGACTGTCAAGTATTACCCTGTGGGGATTCCTTCCCTTAATTAACCTTACATTTAGCATCGGATCATCCATGAGCACTGTTCCGATACCCACCATTACAGCGTCAACTTCAGACCTTAGACGATGGACTATTTTCCTCGACTGCTCACCTGTTATCCATTTAGACTCTCCTGACCCAGTAGCTATTTTCCCATCAAGGCTCGACGCTATTTTAAGTATTACGAAGGGTATACCTGTGGTTATGTATTTTATATATGCCTCGTTGAGCCTTCTTGATTCTTCTTCAAGAATCCCTGTTATTACTTTTATTCCAGCCTTCCTCAGAATATTTATCCCTCCTCCTGAAACCTTTGGATTCGGGTCTACCATTCCAATAACTACCTTTTTAACTCCAGCCCTGATAACGGCATCCGTACAGGGAGGGGTCTTTTTATCGCGATGGCAGCATGGCTCAAGGTTCACATAAATAGTTGCATCAGTTGCCTTTTCACCTGCCTCCTTGAGGGCAAGGGTCTCAGCATGAGGGCTTCCTACCCTTTTATGGTAACCTTTGCCGATGACCCTGTTCCTTTTAACGATTATTGCGCCGACCATCGGATTTGGACTCGTGTTACCTCTTCCTCTTGAAGCAAGCAGTAATACTGATCTCATGTAATCCCTATCGGTCATATTTAAAAATAACACAGGATTAGAAGGAATGTAAAGAGTGGGGTACGCGCTTGTCCCAAAACGACTGTTTGTCATCCTGAACGAAGTGAAGGATCTCATGAGTTCCTTCGCTACGCTCAAGACAAGCTGCGGCTAAAGTCTCAGAATGACGTTTTGGGACAGCCTGGCACACAAAAAGTATTTGACCTTTTGGAGTCCCCGATAATAATATCATCTATGGGTCGTTTAAAATATAAGGTTTCGATAGGCCAGGAATCACGCCGGCCTGTCATCGTCCTTATCCACGGCCTCGGCATGACCGAGGGGGTCTGGACAGAACCTTATAAAGGAAGACTTCTCGGTGGACTTCTTTCCTTTAGGTATGTCCTTACAGATCTTCATAATAAACCCTTGCCTATAAGCCTTGGTTTCCACGATTCTGAACCGAAAAGGAAGGTAAAGGGGATTACCCTTTCAAAACCCCTCGAAGACCTTCCAGACCCCCCTGAGCCTTTATGGCGATATCTCCAGAATCAGGGTTATGACCTGATTACATGGACCCAGCGGAGACCGAGTGGACCTATTGAGGAAGCTGTTAACGAACTTGACTATATATTAAGAATCGTAAAAAAGAGGCTCCCCAGAAGAAACTTTGTCCTTATAGGGCATAGCCGTGGAGGACTTATTGCGAGAAGATATCTCGATAGATTCTACAGGTTTAAAGGTGAGGTTGTAGGTCTTATAACCCTTTCAACCCCACATCACGGGAGTAGTTTCGCCTTATTCGGTAAGGTCCTGAGTCCGATTATTAAGACCCTTGCTATATTACTACCAGATAATATAGGAATGGTAAAAAGGGAGTCCTTAAGTAAGGCAGAGAGCCTTATCAAAAGGATAAAAGAGGTATCGAGGGGAGAAGCTATATCAGAGCTCTCACCTAATTCTGAATTTTTAAGAAAGCTCAATGGTGAAAGGATAAATGGTATCTATTATGCTACATTTGGAGGTACAAACCCAACATTTACACGTCTTTATCTCTTGGAGTACGATAAAACCTCTTATATGAAGAAAGAAGGGGGTTTTGAATGGAAGGCAATTTCGAGAGAGGTATTTTCTATCCCTGATATTCTATCGAGCATTACCCCAGCGAGTTTTATTCCAGAGGAATTAAGACCTGGGAAAGGAGATGGTCTTGTATCTATAAAAAGTGCCCACCTTGAATGGTCCGATGAGAAATATAACCTGCCACTTAACCACGCCTCAATACTTGTAGACCCTGGAGTTAAGAAAAGGGTTCTGCAGATATTAAGAAGGTTTAACGATAATTAACAGTATAGTAATAACCTTGTATTAAAGCCAGCTTAACTATGTATTTTAAAGTATTTTTTGAGTTTAGATAGATAACTTGCTGAAAGCTAAAATAAATATATCTCATTTTTTACTTGACAAAATATAAGTTTCGTGTAAATAATTATTAAGTCAACTCTGATAAAGGGGAGGAATAAGTGGACAATTTGTCAACATACATAAAAGGTGAGATGAGAAGATACGAAAGAAGACCTTATGGAAAAAGTATAGAATATTCTATGGATGTTCTCGATAGGAATGAACAAAAAAAGCTAAATCTAAGAGGGAATGCTATCGATATTAGCGATGTAGGAATAGGCATCCAGACGGACTATCCTCTTGCACCAGGACACACCCTCTGGTTCGAGAATGGAATAGAAAAGACTGGAATTGTTAAGTGGTGTGTAAAGCTTGATAATACCTATAGGGCAGGTATCTGGTTAGATACAGTAATATATAGTAAATCTCTCAGTGTTGAAAAGAAGGAAGAATATACAAAACTTCTGAATGGGTCTATCGAGAGATTTAATAGTCAATTAGAGGATATTGAAAAAAGATGCAATGGAATGGAAAACAATGAAGAAATCATGAAGGAAATTACTCGATCCATGAATAATATGGTTTCTGTCTGTGAGAAATATGAACAAGGGGTTAATTACGATAGAGCGATGATTAAGAATGCTCAGATAAAATTCAGGGAAAAAACGGATTATATGTTGTCTAAAAGCTATTTTTTGAATCGTACAAGGACATGGCCCCAGGGTTATCAGGGGGATTATAAGACCTTAGAAGGAATCTACAGAAATATACCCCTTTCTGAAGGTATAGGATATTATATGGATAGGAGTTTCCTCAATGCACCACTTGCCAAAGGTGTAAGAAACAGGATAAAGAGGATTGAAGAGATATTGAGAGATGAAATATCGCAGAGAGAAGAACAGTCTGTACTTAATATTGCCTGTGGTTCATGCAGGGAACTGATGGGATTGACCACAGAGATTAGTGAGTCAAAAGCCAAAATTGTCTGTGTTGACAATGATAACGATGCAATTGCTTTCGCACAAAACCGTCTTTCCTATACCGATATACTTTCTCAGATAGAGTTCTACAAATACAATGCCCTCAGGATGTTTGATTATGAGTTAAATAAAATGGAGTTCGGAATGCAGGACATCATCTACAGCGTAGGATACTTCGATTACCTTCCCAGTGGTTTCCTTACGAAGATGCTTAACGCCCTTTATGGCCTTCTTAACCCAGGAGGGAGGCTTATAGGTGCCTTTAAGGATTCAGGCCATTACAGGGCTCAGGAATACCACTGGTTTGTTGACTGGGATGGCTTCCTGCAACGTACAAAAGATGATTTCGACAGCCTCTTTTATCACGCCGGTATCCCTGATAACAAGTTATCAATTAGCAGAGATGAGACTGGCGTAATTATCTTCTATGTAGCTACCAAATGACATGATATATAAAAAACAGATACTCCTAATCCTATCTTTAGATATGAAAATAAATGAAGGGACATTTACTTGATAAAGTAGCTATTGTAACAGGAGGAACAAGGGGTATAGGTCGCTCTATAGTTCTTTCCCTTTCTAAAGAAGGGGTTGATACAGCATTTACCTACGTAAAAAACACATCTCTCGCAGATTCCCTTGTTGAGGAAGTTAGAAGAATTGGAAGAAAATCTATTCCTGTGCAAATGGATGTTCGTGATTTTGATGGTTCAAGGTCTCTGGTCGAAAAGGTCAAAGAGGAATTTGGAAGGATTGATATACTTGTAAACAATGCAGGGATAACACGAGACAGATCTCTTATGATGATGAGCAGGGATGACTGGACAGAAGTTGTAGATACGGATCTCACCGGTGTTTTTAACATAACCCGCGCATGTATTGTTACATTTCTCAAGCAGAAAAATGGAAATATTGTAAACATCTCATCTGTTGGTGGAATACATCCACTTTCAGGACAGGTAAATTATGCGGCAGCAAAGGCAGGTGTTATCGGTTTTACTAAATCGCTGGCTAAAGAGGTAGCACCTTATAATATCAGGGTTAATGCGGTAGCACCAGGCTTCATAGAGACTGATATGACAGGTGAGCTCGGAGAAATATACAAGGAAAAAGTTATTGATCTTATACCGGTAAAAAGGTTCGGAACACCCGAGGAGGTTGCAAGGGTAGTAATATTTCTGGTTAGCGATAGGTCGCAATATATAACAGGGCAGGTGATACAGATTGACGGTGGTCTTGGAATGTAGCGGGGTATGGATAGATCTGTTGTTATAACAGGTATAGGCGTTCTATCACCTATAGGAATCGGAAAGGAGGCCTTCTGGGAAGGTCTGAAAAAGGGTAGGGCAGGCTTTAAAAATATAAGTCTTTTTGATACATCCAATTTTAATGTCCATATCGCAGGTGAGATAGAATTTGACCCTGTAGAATTTCTTGGTAAAAAGGGGATTCGGGATCTTGATCGCAGCACAAGGCTGATAAATTCAGCTTCAAAACTTGCAATTGATGGTAGCAGGCTTGAGATTACAGAAGAAAACACTCATTATACAGGAGTTTCTATCGGTACAACATTCGGGAGTCTTCACAGTATCTTCCAGTTTGACCGTGAAGGCCTTCTCGAAGGACCGCGCTTTGTAAATCCCTCACATTTTCCAAATACCGTAATAAATTCTCCTGCCAGCCAGATCTCCATTCGCTTTAAGATAAAGGGTTTCAATACAACAATTTCCACAGGGTTCTGTTCAGGCCTTGATGCTGTCTATTATGCCTCAGATTTTATAAAACTAAAAAGGGCGGATATCATTCTCGCTGGTGGTGTTGAAGAACTGTGTGAGGAGACATTTTTGGGATTCTATAAACTCGGATATCTATCAGGTAATGATGGCTCAGACCCTATCTGCTGCCCCTTTGATATGAGGAGAAACGGAATAATTCTTTCTGAAGGTGCGGTTATTCTGATTATAGAAGATGAAGAACATGCATTGAATAGAGGTGCTGATATCCTTGCGAAGGTAATGGGCTATGGCAATTCCTTTAACCTAACAGGCTATAAAAAAAACAGGTATGAAGGAATTGGATTGAAGAATGCCATAAGTATTGCCCTCAAAGAGGCCTCTCTGATGCCTGAGGGTATAGATTATGTATGCTCCTGCGCTAACTCAACAAAGGAACTCGACAGGATGGAAACAGAGGTTATAAAGGGTGTCTTTGGAGAATATGCCAATAAAATTCCGGTCAGTTCTATAAAATCTATGATTGGGGAGTCTTTCTCTGCCTCAGGGGCTTTGGCACTTACAGCAGCAATTGGAGCGATACAGAGAGGATTTATACCACCAACAATAAACTATAAGGAAAGAGATAACCTCTGCGACCTTGATTATGTTCCTAATGAACCGCGGCAGAGAGATATAAATACAGTCCTTGTAACCTCAGCCGATCCTTATGGACAGAATACGGCGGTTGTGGTGGGGAAATATGGATAAAGATGGTAAAAGGGTTGTTATAACAGGTCTGGGTGTAATATCTTCCATAGGCATTGGCTGGAGGGAATTCTGGGATAATCTCATCAAAGGTAAGTCAGGCATAAGTCCTGTAACGTCCTTTGATACTTCAAACCACTTTACTCATAATGGAGGAGAAATTAAGAACTTCAACCCTGAAGACTTTATACCAAAGGGGAATTTAAAATACCTTAGCCGCGCATCACAACTCGCATTGGCGGCATCGAGGCTTGCAATCGAGGATGCAAGTTTATCAAAAGATACTTCTAGAATGAGGATTGGTGCTATTCTCGGAACTACTATGGGATCAGTGCAGACATCGGAAATAATTAATGAGCTTATGGTTTTGCATGGTAAAACTGATTTTGGTGATGAATTACTATGCCAGGTCCCAACACATTCATCACCCTCAGTTGTTGGATCTGAATTTAATCTACTTGGCCCTAACTTTATGTTTTCCACAGCCTGTTCAGCAGGTAACTATGCAATAGGATATGGGTTTGATTTAATCAGGTTTGGCAAAGTTGAAATTGTTCTTGCAGGTGGAATAGACCCCCTCTCAAAAGTAGCTTTTACCGGCTTTAATCAATTCTCTGCAGTAGCTCCTGAAAGGTGTCAGCCCTTTGATAAAAATAGAAAAGGCATGATGGTGGCTGAGGGAGCAGGGATACTGATTTTAGAGTCATTAGAAAATGCCTTAAAGAGAAAGGTGCCAATATACGCCGAGATATTAGGCTATGGGCTTAGCTGTGACGCACAGCATATGACCCAGCCATCAGTCGATGGTATCTCTGAATGTATGATAAAGGCGATGCATGAGGCTGGTATTGGAAAAGAGGATGTGGATTATATAAGCGCTCATGGTACAGGAACTCTGGCTAATGACAGAAATGAGTGTGCAGCTATTAAAGGGGTTTTTGATTCTCTTTATAAGAATATACCTGTAAGCTCTATTAAATCCATGCTCGGTCATACAATGGGTGCAGCCTCGGCACTTGAGGCTATCACATGTGCCCTTGCTGTAAAAAATGATATAATCCCGCCAACCATTAATTACGAAACACCTGATCCTGAATGTGATATTGACTGTGTGCCAAATGAGGCAAGGAGACAAAAGGTTAATATAGCCTTAAATAATTCCTATGCTTTCGGAGGCAATAATGCATCTCTGGTATTAAAGAAATTTGCTATTGACTAAATATTGTAATAAAATAACAAATAAGAGCGACTGATTCTTGTATAACAATTGTAGTTCATAGGAGGTGTTATTACTATGCAGACAGTTCTTAAGAAGCAAATTAATGAGATGACAGAAGATGAGCTTAAAGAAGTCCTTCGAAGAGACTATCTAAGAAGACTTACCCGCTACAGGATGACGGATGATTTTTATAGAAAAGAGTATGGTATGGACTTTGAGAACTTCCAGAAGTCGAATATTGTAGAAAAGCAGAACTATGCTTTTAAGGTCGAATCCGATGCCCAGGAATGGGAACTTGCTATCGATGGTATAAATACGGTTGAGAGAAAACTTAAGGAACTCTCGGGTGGAAATTAATAGAATTCTTGAAGAAGCGAATGCGGTTGCAGAAAAATACAATCTAAAACTTGTCGAGATAGACAGAACAGATAATATCATTAGTTTAAAATTAATCATAGATAATGAACTTTTTATCCAAATATATGGGAATGTTGAAAAGGATAAGCTTAATCTTACCCTTATCTTTAAGCAGAGAAGATTATGTGGATATGATTCTGAAGGTGGTAAATACCACTGCCATCCTTTTGACAGTCCTGACAGGCATATTTTTGTTGATAACAAAAAATCAATACAAGAATTTGTAGAAGAGTCAATGGAATTTTTAGAGGAAAACGAGCTACTGTAACTAATTAATAAAATTAACAATATGATGTCTGGGGATGATAAAGAAGTATGACCGAAAATGTTGAAGAAGAAATAATATCGATAATCGCGGATGTCTCGGGAGTGGATGAAAAAGAGATAAACCTTGATTCAGATTTAGTCAAGGATCTGGAGATTGATTCAATTAAGGCTATAGAAATTGTAGTAGCGGCTGAAAAAAAATATAGGGTCTCTATACGTGATGAGGATATACCTCAGCTTGCTACGGTAAAACAGATAGTTGATCTAACAAAAGAATTAATGAATAAAAAGCAAAAGGTTAATGAAGAAAGACAGATAGAATAGGGAAGAAGAAAAAGTTGGAAAAGGATAAATATATAGACCTGGAGATTCTAAGATTCACGAGATTCTGGGGATCCTTTGGCCTTGTTGCTGGGGCAGTTACATTTACTGCTTTAGTTGTTTTGGATTATTTCGTTACACCAGAGAATTTCACAAAATTTCTGCTTTATAGAATAAGTGTTGCCTTCTTAATGATAGTCATGTTTTTTATTAATAGAAAACTTAAAACAAGATTATCTCAAAATATACTATTTATTATAGCAACCATTTTGATATCTGCAACTATTGAAGTCATGATATTATCTTTTGGAGGTCATCAATCGACCTACTATGCAGGTATGGTGATTACTATAATCTTTCTTCTTGGATTTATCTCACCTTCTTTTAAACTATCGGTATTCCTGGTATCTATTATATATTCCCTTTATCTGTTCCCAATTCTGATCTTCGATACCATCACAAACAAGCAGACATTTATAAGTAATAATGCATTTTTGATAGCAACCGCTATGGTCTCTCTTGCATGGAGATATTTAAGCCATAAGGGTTTGGTTAAGGAACTTAGCCTCCAGTATGAATTAAACCAGGAAAGAAGTAAGCTTGAGGTATATTCTACACAACTCGAACAATTAGTCGAAGAAAGAACAAAGGAACTGTCCAGTTCAGAGCAAAAATTCAGGGGGCTTTTTGATAATGCGAATGATGGTGTTGTAGTATTAGATAAAGACGGAATTATAATTAATGTGAATAAAAGATTCTGTGAACTTCATAGTTTCGAGAAGGATGCTTTAATTGGGACACCTGTCAGGCTTCTTGAAGTTGAAAGTCAGGATGGTAAAGGGGAAGAGAGGATGGATAGGATCTTAAAGGGAGAATCCTTTGTCTTTGAGACAGAGCATTACAGAAAGGACGGAAGTAAGATTCTCCTCGAAGTGAGTTCAAAGGAAATCAATATTGGCGGACAACTTTATATCCAGTCATTTAACAGGGATGTTACAGAAAGAAAGAGGTTACAGGAACAGTTATTTCAATCTCAGAAGATGGAGTCAATTGGAGTTCTGGCAGGAGGTATAGCCCATGATTTTAATAATATACTTACAGCCATACTCGGACATGCAGAATTGTTGCATGAATATAGTGATCTGGATGCCTCTTCAAGGCAGAAGGTTAAGACCATTGAAAATTCAGCCCGAAAGGCAGGTCAGATGGTCTCAAAGCTCCTGAGTTTTGCACGTAAGGGTAGCTTAGAAATTCTACCGATCAGCCTGAATAATGTTATAAATGACACAATAGAGCTTGTTGGAAAGATGATGGCCAATAGAAAGATAAGTGTAAAGATGGAACTCGATGAGAAGATTTCTGCAATTTATGGCGATAGTAACCAGATCGAGCAGGTAGTTATGAACCTTATTTTAAATTCTGCTGATGCTATGCACGATGGTGGTACTATAACGGTCTCTACCTTTTTAGTGGATCTCCAGAGTAAAGCTTCCCGTGTACATCCACTCCTTAATCCAGGGAAATATGCTGTGTTAAGTGTATCTGACACAGGTACAGGTATCACTGATGAAGTAAAGAACAGGATGTTCGAACCTTTTTTTACGACTAAGGAGACTGGAAAGGGGACAGGATTAGGGCTGGCTATGGTATACGGGATTGTTAAGGAACATAAAGGCGTAATTAATGTTGAAAGTCAGCTAGGCAGGGGAACAACATTTGAGATATATCTTCCAGCATCTGATAGTGTCTTTCATAAGGTTGAAAAAACTTCAGATTATTCTATGGCAGGGCAGGAGAAGATATTAGTAATAGATGACGAGTCGGATGTATTGAATTTTGTAAAAGAGGTTCTTGATGCACAGGGATACAGTGTTATAGTCACAGATAACCCTATATATGCACTCGATATCTTCAAGCAGATACATGATAGTATAGACCTTGTTATAACAGATATAATTATGCCTTTGGTTAACGGGAGGGAGTTGATTAAACATTTCAAGATGATTAAACCAGAAGTCAAGGTTATAGGAATCTCTGGTTATGATGCAGGAAAGACAGGAAGGAAAGATAGGGATATAGATGCCTTTATAAGGAAACCCTTTGAAAGCATCTATCTGCTTTCAACCATGAGAAGGGTTCTTGATTCAGAGGTCCAAAAAGGTGTTGATTTAAGCAAGTAGTATATCTCATCATCGAAATTATAAGTTAATATCTTATTAAATCCTGCTGTTTGTCAATCATGAAGATACTTCCCTTTATGTACATTAACCTGTAAGATGCAAATATGGAGACTTATAGATAGTGGCCCTGAAAGGGCTTCTCTCAATATGGCGATAGATGAGGCTATTGCTGAATCTGTCGCAAAGGGTCTATCACAACCAACCATAAGATTTTATGAATGGAGGCCACCTGCAGTATCTATAGGTTATTTCCAGAAAATCGAAGAGATAGATCAGAGAAAATGTCTTATTAGAAATTACGATATAGTCCGCAGACCAACAGGGGGAAGGGCAATACTGCATAATAGAGAACTTACCTATAGCGTTATGTTCAATACAGATAATCCTGTTTTTTCTACGAGCGTTATGGACACTTACAAAATCATACATCAAGGCCTTCTGATAGGGTTAAAGAAACTTGAACTTATGGCTGGGATGGTTTCGGGAAGAGAAAAAAGGGGAATCAGGTCTTCTGCCTGTTTTTTCTCCCCTTCGATCTATGAGTTAACAGTCGGAGGGAAAAAGATAATAGGGAGTGCACAGAGGAGGTGGCAGAAGGTGGTACTTCAGCAGGGTTCGATCCTTCTCGATCTTGATATAGAAGGTCTTTTCACAATCCTTTCTCAGGCGGATAGGGAGTCCTTCATAGTAGAGGCAGCCCAGAAGATGACATCTATCAACAAGGAACTGGGCAGGGCGATCGAAATAAATAAGGTCAAGAAAGTTATGGAAGATGGTTTTGAAGATGCCCTTGGAATAAGTTTACAACCTGATGTTTTAACCGATTATGAAACAGTATTGGCTTTTAAACTTTCCCGCGAGAAATATTCAAATCCGGATTGGAACTATAAGAGATGATAAACTAAATAACCCGCATTGGGGATTCAAGGTGTTTGTAATTAGAGTTTAATCAAGATCGTCATTCCTGCGAAAGCAGGAATCCAGAAAAATGAATCTGGATTCCGCATCAAGTGCGGAATGACACACTTATTTCTTACCTTATTCAGGTATTAGTACATTGTGCTTTGCTCAGAAGTATTTTCGTTTTGAATTATTTAATCAACACCCCTGCATATCCAACTACATGATGGTAATCTCCGCTTACATCTCCAGAGGTCATATACTTTACCTGAACTGCGGATTTTGCACCGAGGATATTGCTTGCCTTGAGCATCGCCACTGTCGGCGCAAAGCCGCACATGGATATACCCTCTCTCAAGACAGTCCTGTGGAGTCCTTCAGGGTCTAAGGCAAGGACTCTTTCCAGGGCATTCTGGTCCTTTTTCCTTGCCTCTTTATCAGATTCATAATGGGTCATATCAGAACTGGCAACTATGATTACAGGATAGGCGGTTGCCTTAATAGCATCGGCTACCGCCCTTCCCAGTTCAAGACAGTCATCTAAATCTGTTGTCATCATTGTTATAGGCACTATTTTAAATTCCTTGGAAAAAAACTGCATAAAAGGGATCTGAACCTCTAAGGAATGTTCCCTTAAATGTGCATATCTGTCGTCCTCTATTTCGTTGGAGGCCTTAAGGATTTTTTCAGAGAGAGATTCGTCTATTCTTACAATTCCACCAGGCATCTCCCACTCCCCGGAGGCCATAATAGAAATAGGTTTCCCAAGTCCTGTATGGTTAGGTCCAATTAGGAGAAAGGTTTGAGGAAACTCTATTCTTGAATAGAGAGCCCCTGCAACTATTCCTGAATACATTAGGCCTGCATGAGGGGAAAGCATCGCAATAACCTTTTCTCTCTTGAGACCTTTCTCGATACACTTTTCCACCTGGGATTCAAGCATCTCAGGAGAGTCAAAATAAAATTGGCCGGCTACAGCGGGTATCCTTTTCATGAGTTTCTTCCTTAAATAACTCTGCCATATATCCCTGTCTGAAGTTCCTTAAAGACCTTTCCCTTTATAGTCTTTGGTTCCTCAACAATCACCTGGTTTAGATTGAAAAGTACAGAGAAGATTTTTGATTTGAAGGGAAGTTCAGAAAGTGGGCTTGAAGGTGGAATATGGATGGATGAAGTGGAAAGGGATATTTTTGTTACTGGCAGGCTTCTATAGAAGATTGCCCCCTCTCCCTTCATTTCTATAAGAGGGAGGCGGAATCCAAAAGGAAGGCTCGGAGTTATCGGTATAACCCTGAGGGATATATAAGAGGGGAAACCTTCTCTTACACAAAGGGAAATCCCATGTCCTTTTTTCTCCCATATCAATTCCTGTCTTTTTATAGGTTCAAGAGGGTTGAGATAGAATCCTTTCTTTTCCTTGTATCGGGTAAAGGCTGTAATAATGCTGAACTCATGGATGGGTGATGCTGAACCACATCCTGAATTAGGTTGGATTCCCTTCAGGACAGTATCTTGGATTTGATGATCCCTGTGGTAAAGGGCACCAAAAAAACCGCCCAGAGTATAATCAGGAAAAACTTCTACAATCCGTAATGGTTCAGAAACAAGAGAAGATACAACCTTTAAAGGGATAAGGTATAAAATCAGAAATCCCTTTCCTTGCTCTGTCTCTCTATGGGTCATAGATTCTACCTTTCCAATAATTCGTAAAGAGTGCAAAAAACATAGGGTAGGGGAGGCTTTAGCCTCCCAAGATAAAATCTGTTAAATGGGCGACTAAAGTCGCCCCTACCCCAAACATATAAAAAGTATATTCCTAAAGTATCTAATTTGTCAAATACCGTGGTATGAACCAGAACGGTTAATGCCGTGGACAGGGAATACATTCTTTTTTTGCTTGAGATTATTTACTTGACAAAGATTATCGTAATATTATAAAAAAACACTTCAATATTAAAATCTAATTTCAGGGGGTAAATTATGAGCCGTTCAAACTATTTTTTTACTTCAGAGTCTGTAACAGAAGGACATCCGGATAAAATCGCAGACCAGATCTCAGATGCCGTCCTTGATTCGATTATGGAAAAGGATCCTACAGGGAGGGTAGCCTGTGAGGCACTGGTTACAACAGGTCTTGCTTTCGTAGCAGGAGAGATAACTACAAATTGTTATGTCTCGATCCCAGATATCGTGAGAGATACAATTCGGGATATAGGCTATACAAGGGCAAAGTATGGTTTCGATTATGAGACCTGCGCTGTTATCACGAGCATCCATGAGCAGTCATCCGATATCGCCTTGGGGGTTGATATCGGAGGTGCAGGAGATCAGGGTCTTATGTTTGGTTTTGCCTGTAATGAGACCCCTGAACTTATGCCTATGACGATAATGCTCGCCCATAAATTAGTGAAGAAACTGACAGACGTACGTAAACAGGATGTCCTTGGATATCTCAGACCCGATGGAAAATCTCAGGTTACAGTAGAATACAAAGATAGTAAGCCATTCAAGGTAAGGACTGTGGTGGTATCTACCCAGCATAGCCCTGATATCACTTTGAAGGAGCTGAGAGAAGACATTATTGAAAAGGTAGTAAAGCCTGTTATCCCTCCTGAACTCCTCGATGAGGATAATATAACATATCATATAAATCCAACAGGGAGATTTGTGATAGGTGGGCCTATGGGGGATACTGGTCTCACAGGAAGAAAGATCATCGTTGATAGCTATGGAGGCGTAGGAAGTCATGGAGGAGGCTGCTTCTCCGGAAAGGACCCATCCAAAGTTGACAGATCAGCCTCTTATATGGCGCGATATATCGCTAAGAATCTTGTAGCATCAGGGATAGCAGAAAGGTGTGAGGTACAGATTGCATATGCGATAGGTATTCCTGAACCTGTCTCTATTCTTGCTGATACCTTTGGTACAGGTAAGATCCCCCAGGAGAAGATAATCAAGCTTATCAGGGGGCATTTTAATATGACACCTGCTGAGATAATAAAGACCCTCGATCTGAGACGACCTATCTATAGAAAAACAGCGGCCTATGGTCATTTCGGAAGAAATGATTCAGACTTCACCTGGGAAAAGACAGATCTGGCATCAACCTTAAAGAAAGAGGCGGGACTGTAAAAAGTTTATGCTCTCTTGAAAAAGAGAGTCCTTTTTGTCATTCCTGCCCCGTATCAAGGTAAGGGATAAACTCCAGTCCGAAGGATCCTGTCGTAGACTCGACTCATAGAGTGGACAGGAATCCAGAGCGGTTTAAAAATAACTGGATTCCGTGTCAGGCACGGAATGACGGATTACGGTAAGTTTAAATGTTAATGGAGAAGTTTTTTAAAAGTAAGGAGGAAACTTGAAATATCACGTAAAGGATATCAATCTTGCAAAACAGGGCAGACTGAAAATAGAATGGGCTAACCAGGGGATGCCTGTCCTTAACTATATAAAAGAGAGATTCAGTAAGACAAAACCATTGAAGGGTCTGAAACTCTCCGCCTGTCTCCATATAACCTCTGAGACTGCTAACCTGGCTGATACCCTTAAGGCTGGTGGCGCTGATGTGGTTCTGTGTGCCTCTAATCCATTAAGCACACAGGATGATGTGGCTGCATCCATAGTTAAGGACCTGAAAATCCCTGTTTTTGCTATAAAGGGTGAGGATAATAGAACCTATTATAGCCATATAAAGGCAGCCCTCGATCATCGGCCTATGATCACAATGGATGACGGTGCTGACCTTGTCTCGACCCTGCATACTGAGAGGAGAAAACAGATTGGTAATATCTTAGGAGGTACAGAGGAAACCACAACAGGTGTCATAAGGTTAAGGAGCATGGCTAAGAAAGGTGTTCTCGGTTATCCCATCATTGCAGTGAACGATGCAGATACAAAACATTTCTTTGACAACCGTTATGGTACAGGACAATCAACCATAGATGGAATACTCAGGGCGACAAGTCGTATGCTTGCAGGCACAAATTTCGTTGTCTGTGGTTATGGATGGTGCGGCAGGGGAGTCGCTATGAGGGCACAGGGTATGGCAGCCAGGGTTATTGTTACAGAGGTTAATCCCTTAAAGGCAATAGAGGCGACAATGGATGGATATTCGGTGATGCCTATGACTGAGGCTGCAAAGATGGGTGATTTCTTTGTGACAGTTACAGGGGATATAAATGTGATAAGAAAGGAGCATTTTCTTTCGATGAAGGATGGAGCAGTTATATGTAATTCAGGCCATTTTAATGTTGAGATAGATATCCCTGCCCTCGAAAGGATTGCTAAGAAAAAGCGGAGGATAAGGGAGTTCGTTGATGAATATACACTTCCAAAAGGGAAGAAGATAAACCTTCTTGGCGAGGGGAGACTTGTAAATCTTGCCGCAGCCGAAGGTCACCCCCCGTCAGTTATGGATATGAGCTTTGCCAATCAAGCCTTCTCTGTTGAGTACCTTCTGAAGAATTGTAAGAGGTTAAAGAGTGACGTCTATGAGGTTCCCCAGAATATAGACAGAAAGATAGCGAGGCTTAAACTCGCATCTATGGGAATAAAAATAGATCGCCTCACCAAGGAGCAGGAGAAGTACCTCGCATCATGGGAGATGGGGACATGAGAAATACCAATACTGTCCCCCTGAACCCTGAAAGTGTCATGCCGAACTTATTTCGGCATCTCTTCAGGGCAGGCTTGTTTCATGGTCTTTTTTATAAAAAACATAATAGATGCTGAACCAAGTTCAGCATGACAAATAGTGGCTGGGAATGGAAGAGATCGTTGTAATCATAACTGCAAGTAATGAAGATGAAGCCGTCAGAATATCTAAGACACTTCTTGAGGAAAAACTCGTAGCCTGTGTTAATATCCATCCAAAGGTCAGGTCTCTCTACTGGTCCACAGGATCCTTCGGATGGGAAGGGAAGATACAGGATGAAGGGGAGGCGATGATGATAATAAAGACGAGAAGGGGACTTTTCGGAGATATTGTAAAAAAGGTGAAAGAGATACATAGCTATACTGTGCCTGAGATCATTGCCCTGCCCATAATAGAGGGATCAGAGGATTACCTCAGATGGGTTCAGGAGGTAACCAAGAGAGATTAAAAAACAATCCTCAAGACTCAAAAAGATTTATAAGAAACTTTATGACCATTTTGGCCCTCAGGGATGGTGGCCTGGCGAAACACCCTTTGAGGTAGCCATTGGCGCCATCCTTACACAGAATACAAATTGGTCAAATGTGGCGAGGGCAATAAGAAATCTGAAAGATGCCCGCTGTCTCACATCAAATCATCTGAGAGACATTAATAAAACCCGCCTTTCCGAACTTATAAGACCATCTGGTTACTTCAATATTAAAGCCGAAAGGCTCAAGGCTTTCCTTGCACTTCTCCATAAAGAATATAAGGGTAATATGAAGGGAATGGGGAAGGAGAATCCTTTAGTATTAAGGGAAAGGCTTCTCGGGGTAAAAGGGATAGGACCTGAGACCGCAGACTCTATCCTTCTTTATGCCTTTAACTATCCTGTATTTGTTGTGGATGCATATACAAGGAGGGTCTTGATCAGACATAGAATTCTCTCTGAGAAATCAAACTATGAAGAGATTCAGGACTTCTTCCATAAAAATCTTCCCCATGATGCAGGGCTCTTCAATGAGTACCATGCCCTTATCGTAAGGGTAGGAAAGGAATATTGTAAGAGGAGAGCGAAATGCGATGGATGTCCGCTCTATGAGTCGAGTCTACGACTCGAAGGTTTTAACTAATCCGTGTAGGTATCGAAGATTTTTTCAAACTCTAAGGCGCATTCCTTGAATGCCTTGAGTATCACAGGATCAAAGTGTTCAGGCATTGTCCTTCCATCTCCCTTGGTGATTATCTTGAATGCCTTCTCATGGTCAAAGGGGGGTTTGTAGGGCCTTCTGCTTCTCAGGGCATCATACTGGTCAACAATATTGTATAATCTCCCTTCAATAGGTATATCTTCGGTTTTCAGTCCATTAGGATAGCCCAAGCCATCCCATCTTTCATGGTGGCTAAGGGCTATTATCTCTGCCATTTTCAGGATATCAGAAACGGACCCGTGTAAGATCTTACCACCTATAGTTGTATGTGTCTTCATAAGGGCAAATTCCTCAGGGTTTAGTTTTGCTTGCTTTAGTAAAATATCAGTGGGCATTCCTACCTTTCCTATATCATGCATCGGAGCGGCATATAAGATGCTATCAACCTTATCCTCAGAAAAACCAATGTATTTGGCAATAACAGTAGAGTAATAACCAGCCCTCTTGATATGTGAGGCTGTCTCCTCATCCTTAAATTCAGCAATTATGGTAAGTCTGTAAATTGTATCAATATAACTCTCTTTTAAATATTTGTTCGACTTGTTCAGTTCCTGAAGGGCGAGCCTCAACTGGGATGTCCTTTCTTTAACCTCACTATCAAGGAGTTCGTTGTGTTTTTTAAGAAAGTCCTCAAACTCTTTTACCTTCAGAAGATTCCTCGCCCTTATCATAAGCTCTGTGCCATCAACAGGCTTTGAGAGAAAATCATTTGCACCAACCGCAAGCCCCTTAATAAGCGATTCTCTGTCTGTAAGGGCAGTTACCATGACGACCGGTATGTGCTGTGTTATCGAATTTTCCCTGATTATTTTGCACGCCTCATATCCGTCCATATCAGGCATCATAATATCGAGAAAGATTAAATCAGGGTTAAACTTCTTGGTCTTTTCTAATGCCTCGATACCATTCCTTGCTGTCTCAACATGGTTATAGCCATAATTTGTGAGTATGGCAGACATGAGCCTTAAGTTTTTTTCTTCATCATCCACAATAAGGATTCTGGAATTTTTGTTTTCGACTGACATATTGTATTCCTCTATCACACCCCTAAGAATTTATCTACAATCTCAGCCATACGCCTTGTATCTATAGGTTTTGCTATATAATCATCAGCACCTGTTTCTATAATCATGTTCTTATCCCCATTCATGGCAAAGGCAGTGAGAGCTATGATCTTTATATGTTTGGTCCTGGGGTTGCTTTTAAGCATCTTTATTGCAGTAAAGCCATCTAAAACGGGTAACTGTAAATCCATAAATATCAAATCGGGCATATATTCCTCTGCCTTTTCTATCCCTTCTTTCCCATCTTTGGCTTCTATAACTTCATGACCTCGATGTTTAAGGACATAGTGTAACAATTGTCTGTTAGATTCATTATCTTCTACTATGAGTATCTTTTTAGGCATCCCTTTATCGCCGTATCCATATTGTATTTCTTTATTGAGGGATTGTAAATATAAACCTGCTCCCTTTCCCAACCTCGCTTTCTACCCATATCCTCCCGCCGTGAAGTTCGACGAGTTTCTTACTGAGATTAAGTCCGAGGCCAGTACCGGGATATTTCTTTGAAAGTGTTGTCTCAAGCTGCTGGAAAGGCTGGAATAGCTTCTTCTGATCATCGAGTGATATGCCTATGCCTGTATCCTCTACAGAAATCTCGATGAAATTTCTGTCAGAAGTTGGGAAGCTGGGAGCTTGAGAAGTTGAGAATTTCTCATCTTCCCATCTTCTCATCTTCTCAGCTTCTATCAGTCGTGCTCGCACCATGACTGAGCCCCCATCAGGTGTGAATTTAAGGGCATTGCTAACAAGATTTAATATAACCTGCTTTATCCTCCTTTCATCGGCAATGATATCTCCTATATCATCCTTTACTTCTGCCCTAAGTTCTATGTTATGTTTCATAGACTTCTCCTTGAACATTTCAAGACTTTCTTCAAAACATTCCTTTAAGGAAAACCTGCTCAGTTCAAGTTCTGTCTTTCCTGCCTCAATCCTTGAGAGGTCAAGGATATCCTCTATCAAAGAAAGCAGATGTTTTCCGCTATCATGGATATTTTTCAAAAACCCTTTTTGCTCTTCTTTCATCTCCCCTGCCATGCCATCTATCATTATCTCAGAGAAACCTATGACTGAATTAAGGGGGGTCCTGAGCTCATGGGACATATTTGCAAGGAATTCTGACTTTGCCCTGTTCGCAATCTCTGCCTGAAGTTTGGATTCGTGCAACAACTGTTCGTGCTTTTTCCTCTCGGTAATATCCCTTATCACCCCGACTGTCCCTATAAATATACTTTCCTTCTTGGCAGGATTGAATTTATACATACCGGAACTGTTTATCTCCACTATAATCACATCTCTGTCTAAGGGTTCTACAAGCCCGGGTTTAATCATGCCACTCTTTGCGAGTAAGCCGACCTCAAGCCCCATTGTCATCCTCTCCCCTGTTCTTCTCTCATCAAAGAGTTTTGGGGCGTCCTTATCGCCAACCACCCTGCCGGCATATCTGGGCAGTATATAATCTCGGCTGATTTCCTTTATCTGTGCAGGCAGTACTATCTCACTGAAATGCTTTCCTATAAGTTCTTCCAGTTCATAACCGAGCATCTCCTTTATTGCGTCATTTATAAAGATAAACTTCCCGTCTGTATCGATCCTGTATACAACATCAGGTATCACCCTGATTAATGTTTCGAACCTATGCTCTGATTCCATGAGTTCGTTGATCTTTCCTTTCAGTTGTTCGTTCAGAGATCTCAGTTCATGCTGGACACCGAAAAGTGCGCGGTTCTGTTGAATTGCACTGTCGTATACGGAGATGAGGAAATTAAGTATCTGCTTCCTCCCCGCAGTTATAACATAGCTCCTGCTCATGTAATCTATCTCAAGTTTTTCCTGCTCATTCTTCTGCCGTTCGAGTCTTTCAAAAGCTTTTTCCCTTGATTTCATCTCGAGTATATGTTCGATACGGTTGATAAACAACTGCTCTTTGGATGGTTTTATTATGAAATCGTCTGCCCCGCACTCAAGGCCTTTGAATACATCTGTCGGGTCAGAAAGCACTGTAAGGAGTATCACGATTATATCTTTCAGGTTTTCATCTTCCTTTATATGTTTGCATAACTGATACCCATCCATTCCGGGCATAAGGACATCGCTGATAACAATATTCGGTTTTTGTTTGTTTATAGAGTCGAGGGCTTCCTGACCGTTATAGGCGACCGATACCTGGTATCCGTGATCTTCGATAGTATTCCTGAATAACTCAGCCTGTGTAGGGCTGTCCTCGACTATAAGGACCCTTACATCATTGTTTTTATGCCCTGTTTTGGTACCTTTCATACTTAATTCCCTTTTTAAAGATTAATCAATTATACACCAATTTCTTAATAGCAGATGCAATCCTCTCCTCAGGGAGTATATATCTTGCTGCATCGAGTTTTATCGCCTCTCCCGGCATACCATGGACTACAGAGCTATTCTTATCCTGGGCAATTGTGATGGCGCCATTCTCTTTCATCAGCCTGAGCTCTTTTGCCCCGTCCTTCCCCATACCTGTAAGGAGCACGCCGAGGGCATTCCGGCCATAGACTTCTGCAACGGACCGGAAAAGATAGGAGACAGATGGCCGCAAACCGTTTTCCGGTTCATCCTTTCTGAGTGATATCCGATTCCTGTGTTCAATTCCCATCTGAAAGCCATCCGGTGCAATATAGACATGGCCCGGAAGTATCTCATCACTATCAGCAGGGATGATTACAGGAAAGCCTGTTGACTGGGTAAGCCACTCTGCAAAACCATGGATAAATCCTGATGTCATATGCTGGACTATAAGTACCGGAACGGCAATATCCACTGGAAGGTCAGACAGAATACGTTGGATAACGATCGGACCGCCAGTAGAGGCACCGATGGCAATCACCTTTATCTCTGCAGGAGAACCATGGACTTTTATCTTCTGACCTGCAACAACCGATGCCTTCTCTTTATGGCGTGGAAATCTTCTTACAACCTTAATCTCGGACATAAGTTTCACTGTCTGGATCAACTTATCTGTTTCCTCCTTGTGTAAAGGGTGACCTATCCCTGAAGGACGGGGCAGAATAGCAAGGGCCCCTGCCTCCACCGCCTTAAAAGTAGTCTTTACCTCCCCTGTATCAACTGTACCGCTCACAATGACAATAGGGGTAGGCTTGGTTTCCATTATTTTCCGGGTTGCCTCAAACCCGCCCATCTTCGGCATGCTAATATCCATTGTGATAATATCGAATCTCTTTTTTTTAACTGCTTCAATGGCCTCTTCCCCGTTGGTTGCTATGCCTGTAACCTTTATCCCGGGGTCAGAACTCAATAGATGTACCAGGAATTTCCTTACAACAGGTGAGTCTTCAACAACGAGAACCTCAATCATATCAGTCTCCGGATTACTTCAAGGAGGTTGCTTTGCTCAAAACTGCTCTTCACTATATAGGCATTTGCCCCTGCATCTATCCCTTTCTCCCGGTCCTCTCTGGATTCAAGCGAGGTTACTAAAACCACAGGGAGATCCGAAAGTCTTTTATCCCCCCTGATCTTTCCTGTCAGTGATAACCCGTCAAGCCCCGGCATATCAACATCGGAGACAACTAAATCGAAGCCTTCGCTCCTTAGCATAGCGAACGCATCAAGGCCATCAACTGCGGTCTTCACATTATATCCTGCAGACTCGAGGATATTCCTCAGAAGTGTCCTCGCAGTGATTGAGTCTTCCACCACAAGGATAGACTTTACCTTCTCTTCTGCCCTTTCTGTTACTAAAGTAACCCTTCCTGGGGTAGCAGAGACCTTTATTGCCGATTTTATCAGGTCATGGGAGTTCAGAATGGGGATGACATTTCCTGTCCCGAGAACAGTAGCACCGGCTATGTTTCTGACACGGGAAAGATTCGAAGGAAGATTTTTGACAAGTACCTCCTGCTCATAAAGTATCTCATCGACCGAGAAAGCGATACTCTTCCCAGCAGAACCGAGGACAAAGACAGGGATAAACTCCGGGCATTTAATCCCTCTCTGTGGCAGTTCAAGGACATCAGAAAGCCTTATCAGGGGGACTGTCTCACCATTAATCAGGATCGTTTCCCTGTTCTCGACTGTCCTTATATCTTCCTTCTTAACCCTCGTTACACGTTCAATACCTGTCATGGGGATTACAAAGCTTTGCCCATCCACCAGGACAATAACGCCACGGAATGTTGCAATTGTGAGAGGAAGGATAATCCTGAATGTAGTCCCTTCATCCGGGATGGTCCCGACAGAAACGGTACCTCCCAGCATTTCAACCTTCTCCGAAACAATGGTAAGGCCAAGGCCCCTGCCTGAAATGTCTGTAACAATAGGGCTTGTGGAGACCCCTGACCGGAAAATGAGTGAGACCGCCTCCCTGTCATCGAGTCTCTCAGCCTCATCCCCGGAAATTATTCCAAGACCTTCTGCGGCTGACTTGAGTTTCGGGATATTGATCCCTGCGCCATCATCAGTAACTGCTATTTCTATATTACTGCCGTTCTTATGCGAGATAAGTATCTTTATTTCCCCTCTGTGTGGTTTATTCTTTTTCGCTCTTTCTTCTGGTTTTTCGATACCATGGTAAATACAGTTCCTCACAATATGAATAAGAGGGTCTTTCATCTCTTCCAGGATTCTCTTATCTATCTCGATATCTGCTCCCTGTGTGATCAGCTCCACATCTTTGCCCTGATCCCTCGACAGGTCACGTACGAGTTTCGGGAAGACCTCGAGGAATGACGAAAAAGGAAACATGAGGACCTTTTTCATATCGTACTGCAGGTCATCTATCATTCTGCCGATGGTATGGCTGTCCTTTTCTGCAGATCTCGTAATCACTGTAACCATGTTTTCGAGTGATTTGAGGAAATCACTATTCCACTCGAAGAAATCAAAGAGTTTCGTCATATATGAATTTTTATGTCCATTCCCGTTATTTCTGCTGACCTTTTTAAAAGACCTCCGGGCCGACCTGAAATCGGAAAGCGTCCTTACCCACCTTCTTTCCCACTCCTCAAAGGATATCCTGATTTTGTGTAATTCTGCTATATGCTGGATTGCCATGAGTTTTGTAGAAATGAGTTCCTCTGATTGGCGTAAGACCAATTCCAATTTCTCTGTAGATATCCTTATCGTCTCTGTTGCTAAAGGCCTTTCTTCTGTAAAGGTTTTTTTCTGTGGCAGGGAAGGCCTATAGACTTCAACTTCAGGAACTTCCGTAACCTCTTCTCCAACCCTTATGTATCCTTCTTTTTTTATTGGTAGTATTTCACCCTTCGAGGCGTTCTGGAGTCCCTGGATGATTTTAGAAATATCGAATGCAGGTACTTCTGTCTCAGGGATTGTGAGGAACTTATTGATACTATCTGCTGCAAGGTGGAGGATATCGAGGAGTTCCGATGAAAGATCAAGGTTTTTACTCTTGAGTAAAGACAGGACAGTTTCAAAGGACTGACATATTGTTTCTATCTCGGTCATATTGACTGCCCGTGCAGCCCCTTTGAGGCTATGGACCTCACGGAATACAGTCTCGGTTTTTGCAATCCGTAACTCATCGGTCTCAGCCTTCTCAATTTCAATCAATCCGGATGATATGGCCTTAATATGCTCCCCCGCCTCTATCCTGAATATTGAAAAAAGTTTCTTATGGAAATTATTTTCCTTCTTTGCCATATGCTTTTGATCTTACTCTCAAGTTGTCATTCCCGCGAAAGCGGGAATCCAGTTCCTTATTAATGGTTCCCCGTTCCCCGATTGAGACCTTCGGGGACAAGTTTCACGGGGACGGCGTCTGGATTCCGCATCGAGTGCGGAATGACAATGGGAGAGGTTTATATTTTAAACCTCTCTACCAGTTGTCTGAGTTTCTGACCCAGTTCGTGGAAATTCTTTAGCGAGGCCTCAACCTGTTTTGTGCTCGCCACATTCTGGGTGGTTGCCTGTTTGATACTCTCCATAGCCATGACCATCTGGTCCATACCTGCAAGCTGCTGCTGGCTTGATGCGGCAATCTGTGTTGCTGCCTGAGAGGCCTCAGCGATGCTGGCCGTAAGTACCTTTATAGACTCTCCTGCCTCGGTTGTTTTTATCATTCCGGCCTCTACCGTCTTCGTTCCCTTCTCTGTTGCCATTACAGCATCACCCATCGCCTTTTGTATGTCGTTAAGGATCGTCCTTACCTGGGCGGTTGCCTGTTTCGATTGTTCTGCAAGGCTCTTTACCTCCTGTGCTACGACTGCAAAGCCCTTCCCCTGCTCGCCTGCCTTTGCCGCCTCGATAGAGGCATTGACTGCAAGGAGATTTGACTGCTCGGCAATGTCATTTACCGTGGCCATGATCTCGCCTATTGCCTGGCTCTGCTCGCTTAACCTCATAATGTTTTCTGCAATTGATTCCATCTGCTCCATTATAAGGTTCATCCCCTCAATGGACTCTTCTGCCGACTTTCTGCCGCTCTGTGCTATCTGGTTTGCCTTCTGTGCGGTTTCTGATACATATCTTGCCTTCTGGTTTGAGACATGGGCGGTCTGTTTCACCTCCTCAACAGTCGTTGTCGTCTGGCTTACAGATGTAGCTGTCTGCGAAGCACCCGAGGCAAGCTGTGATGTTGCCGCCAGGACCTGACTTGATGAAGAAGCAAGGACATTTACACCTTCCCCAATCTCACGGTTTAACTCCCTGAGATTATCAACCATTCTGCGGAATATCCCTGTCAGTGTGCCTACCTCGTCTCTCCTGTTCTCCGCAGGGACATTGACAGTAAGGTCTCCTGAGGCTACCTTTTCAGCAATTTCCGAGATCTTCTTCATCGGGCTGGCTATGGCCTGATTCATTGATACCACCATAATCATCCCGAGTATAGTCGCAATCACCCCGACAATCACAAAGATTCTGGCAGAGCTTTCTGCCTTCCGGGTGGACTCAATGATACGCTGTTCAGCATTCTTTACTGCTTCATTCCCGAGGGCTTGTGTAATAGAGCGCATCTTCTGGTAACGTTCTTTCTGAATACCCAGGGCCAGCTGATTTGCTTCCTTGATTCTGCCTTCATAAATAAGGGGGATAATCTGGCTGTCCCTCGTCTCTACAAAGGCCCTCCTTATATTATTCACTTCTTCCTTACTGAGGGCATCAGAACCGCCTCTGGCGCGTTCGAGAATCTTCTGCATTACCTGTTCTATCTCTTTGCCCCGTTCCTTAATACTCTGATGCCATATATCCTGGTCTGAACGGCTGGGCACTAACATCATTGTAAGCAGGTCAGCACGTACCCCGTTCTGGTTTGTTCGGAGGATCAGCAGATCCCTTGCATCTGCGAAATCCTTCTCATACATGCCTTTCTGGGACTCCTTTATTGCCGTTATATCAAGGTAAGCTACTGCCGATACAATTACAAGTAAGATGATCATCAGGCCAAAGCCTATAAAGAGTTTATATCGCGTGCCAAGATTAAGAAACCATCCCATAAAATGTTCCCTCCTTAGATTATGTTTCGAGTTTCGGGTTTCGGGTTTTAAGTTTTAATCTGAAGCACATAATATTAAACTCAAAACTCGAAACTCGAAACATTTATACCTCTTCGTGGACTACGATCCTCTTATCCGATATCAATCTTGCTATATCCAGAATTACCACCCTGTCTTTCGTAATCCCCCTGAGATATTCCTCACGGATTCCTGTGAATGTCGGAATTGACGGCTGTATTTCTCCGGTAAGGATTGGCCTCGCACCGAGTACCGCATCCGCAAGTATCCCGATTTCCATTTTATCGTTTTTAACGATGATAACCCTGTTCAGGTCTGTCAAACCCTTTTCAGACATGCCGAAGAACTTCTTTATGTCAATTACAGAGATTATCTTGCCTCTCACGTTAATTATGCCGAGCATGAAAGGAGGTGTGCATGGAAGGGGTGTAAGGTCCTTTAACGGATATACCTCATGGATATAGGAAGACTCAATGCCATACCTTTCATAGGCAAGGGCGAATTCGATTATTTCGAGATACTCTTCGGCAATGACCTTTTCAGGTTCTTTTGCAAGGGACTTCGCCCTGTCCCTTAGGATCCTTTTCTTCTCCTCTGAGGTCAGAGAAGGCCCTTTCTTAAGGGTTTCCGTCCGGCGAAGGACTTCTCCCCAGTCAACACGTTTTTTCTGTTTCTGCCGATATAATTTCTGACTCATCCCGGATTATGATGTATAGGGTCTAATATTCCCTCCCCCTCCCCTCGTGGGAGGGGTTGAATGTAGGTTTTTATAATCTCTGTCAGTCTTCCTGCAGTTATACCTTCTGATTCTTCTAAAATATCCTCCTGTTTGTATTTGGATAAAAGTGAAAGTGCGTTCATGAAGTGTCTCTCCTGCTCCTTAAACTTCCCCTGGCGGAGGGCGAGGTTACCGAGCGAAAAATGGGCAAGCACAGAATCTGGATTGAGATAGAGGGTTTTTTTCAGGGACGAAATAGCCTCTTCAATTTTTCCCAATTCCTGCAGGATTGTGGCACGGAGGTAGTGTAAGGAAGGATCGAGTTTATCTGCATCTATCGCCCTTTCAGACCACTTCAGCGCCTCTTCAATTTTTCCCTGGTTGGCATAGGCCCGTGCTAAAAGGGTAAGACCTTTCGGAACTCCCCGGTCCCGTAAAAGAACCCCTGAAAGTTTCTCTATCACTACTCCATAAAGCCCTTTCTTATATAATGCCAGGGCTTCATCGTAGGGATTTACTTCAGGTTTTAAAGGCGCCTCCTCCCATGGGCCTTTGACAGGTATTGCCGGGAGTGGTTCTCTATATTCCCGAACAGGAGGAATTACAGGTTCGGTTTCTGGTTCTACCTCTTTATATTTTCTAATATCCTTCTTGTATAAAATCGTATCCTTAAGATTAATGGTCACAAACTGCGGGTAAAGGACAGGTGAGACCTCACTTGGGCTCACGATCAGCCATCCCTTATCTGACAGAGAGCAGTAGAAGTTCTGTATTACCTTTTTTGCAACTTCGGGGACAAAATACATAAGCACATTACGGCAGAAGATAATGTCCATTGCATAGGTATTATTTAAAAGAGAAGGGTATGGGTCTTCTGCTAAGTTGTGGTATGCAAATGTCACCATCTTTTTAATTTCAGGATGAGTCTTAAAACTTCCCTCTTTTGTTTTCGTGAAATATCTTTCTCTTACCCATAGAGGGGTCTCACGGAAAGACCATTTTCTGTACACACCTTCAGATGCCTTCCTGAGGACGTTTGTATTAATGTCTGTCGCCAGTATAGTTATGTTCCAGTCCTTCAGGTCAGGGATGATCCTTTCAAGAAGGATGGAGATCGAGTAAGGCTCTTCCCCTGTAGAACAGCCCGCCACCCATATCCTGAGAAATCTCTCGTTTCTGGAATGGATTATTTCGGGCAGGATATGTTCTTCAAGGATTTCAAAACTCTTTCTTTCACGGAAAAAATATGTCTCTCCGACGGTGAGATGACCTGCCAGGGTCTCGAGGTGTTTTTTTGTCAGCCCTGTTGATAAAAACCATTTTATGCAGGATTCAGCATCACTGAAATTAAAATCTCCGGAAGCAGAAAGGATTTTCTTTTCAAGTTCATCCCAGCGGTCTTTCGGGAAGTTCAGACCTATTCGTGAAGCTATGAGTTCGCTAAACCGGGACATGATACTATCAGGAATGACACGGTTTATCCCTGTCTCTCTGGGATTCAGGACCTGAGTTCCTGGACCAGGATTAACCATTTTCTGCTCCCTGATTTACTGCCCCTTCCTTCATTGCATCTTCAAGCTTTCTCTCTTCTTCAAGGGAAAGAAACCTTTCGAGGTCATGGATAAGGATTAAACCATCTTCGAGTTTTACCACACCTTCTACATATTCTATGTCAGGGAGGATCTTTTCTACAAGGATTACTTCCTGCTCTGGCCTTTCGACAATACCTTCAACCACATCTACCAATAGTGCAAGAACCCTCTTTGATGTATGCGACATAATCATCTGGTTGCTTACTTCTATTTCTCTATCAGGTAAATTGAACCGTCTGCGGATATTGACAACAGGGATGATCCTGCCCTGAAGGTTGATTATTCCGAGGACAATATCAGGGGCCTCAGGCAGTGGTGTGAGCTCGGCTATACGGACAACCCTCTCTACAGCGGAAAGGTATAATGCATAACGTTGTTCATCAAGGGTGAAGACTAAATATTGATTTAATTTGTTCATCAAATTTTTCCCTTGAGTAGCCCCTTAATTCATTAAAATTATCTTCAGGCCATAATGTAATTATTAATTTTATTTTAGATTCGCTATATTGTATATGATTCAAATCATATACAATATATTGTGGGAGACCAACTATATATACCTTATATTGTAAAAAACATACATTATTGTTGTTTTTTAGGATTTCATAGCTCTTAACTTTCATCCCTCCTTGCCCTTTGCCCCTTGCTACTTGTCCCTTATTATCGGTATTACAAAGCTGAACTTCGAACCTTTCCCCTGTTCGCTTTCTACCCATATCCTTCCGTTATGGAGTTCCACGAATTTCTTACAGAGGTTGAGACCGAGCCCTGTTCCGGGGAATCTCTTGGAATAGACTGTGTCAAGTTGCTGGAAGGGCTTGAAGAGCCTCTTCTGATCGTCAGGTGATATACCGATACCGGTATCAGCAACAGAGATTTCGATAAAATCTCCTAAAATGTCATTGCGAGCCCCTTCGCCTATGTCATTCCGAGCGTTAGCGAGGAATCTCGTCTTATCGCTCAGGGCAGGCTCCGGCGTGGCAATCTTATCTTTAGAGATTGCTTCGTCGTCCTGTGAGTCGGGACTCCTCGCAATGACATCCCTTTTGTGAACTATCCGTGCCTGCACGGAGACAGATCCTCCATCCGTGGAAAACTTGAAGGCGTTGCTCAGAAGATTGACTAATACCTGCTTTATCCTCCTTCTATCAGCTACGATATCATCTAATCCCTCTTCTACTTCGACATTAACCTTCATATTGTGTTTCAGCGCCTTTTCTCTAAAAAGTATCAGGCTTTCATTGATTAACTCTTTCTGACTAAATTCAGAAAGTTCAAGTCCTACTGTGCCCGCCTCGATTCTTGATAGATCGAGGATATCTTCTATTAAAGAAAGGAGGTGTTTGCCACTCTCATGTATATCCTGTATAAATCCTCTTTGATTGTCAGAGATAGTGCCTCCTATTCCATCAAGCATAAGCTCTGAAAAGCCTATGATTGAATTCAGGGGAGTCCTCAGTTCATGGGACATGTTGGCAAGGAATTCTGACTTTGCCCTGTTCGCCGATTGTGCCTCGATCATTGAAAGGTGGAGCTCATTTTCATATTTTTCTTTAATAAATTCGAATTCGAGGCGCTTACTCAGGAGTTCATGCAGTATTACATCATATTCTGAATAGAAATGGGGAGATCTTCCGAAGGAGCAGAGGACTCCAAAAAAATCTTCTCCTATAAAGATCGGGACACCACAATAGGATGCCATTCCATATTTTATTAGGTCAGGGTGGTCTTTAAATTCCTCTGATTTTGTGGCATCGTTTATAACGAGCGGTTTTTTTGTTTTATTAACGATATCACAGTAGACCTCATTTAAGGGTATTCTCATACCCTCTTTAATGCCAAGACCTTTTCTGTCTGAAACTGCATACCCTATCCACTCATTATCGCTTATATTTCCGACTGCAGCACCATCTACTTCAAGCATACCTGAAAGATGGCTAAGAATAAAACTTGAAAATGAATGGCTATCAGCCATTGTAGCAAAACTCATTTCATAGAGGTAATTTAATTTTAACCCGAATTCCCTAAGTTCCTTATTAGCGACTTCGATCTCCTTTGTTCTCTCCTTAACCCTTTTTTCAAGGGTTTCTACAAGGTTTTCGATATCGTTGTAGTTAAGCGAGTTTTGAATGGAGGTGGAGATGATATCAGAAATGGATTTGTAAAACTCAAGCAACCTCTCTGAGAGCTTAAGGTCTGCCGACAGATAGAGGCAGAGGACTCCAAGGGTCTTATCTCTATGCCTAAGGGGAATGACCATATGGGCATGTCCATTTATACTTGTAGGAAACTTTGTATCCCTTTTCTCACCACCTCTGCCTTCAACAAAAAGGGGTTCTTGTTCATGCTCACTAATTAGGTAACTCTTTTGGTATAGTAAAAATCAACCAAAG
>CAKKSD010000051.1 GCA_919902995.1 Thermodesulfovibrionia bacterium | reverse complement strand
TATCACTTAGAGTGCTAAGTAAACTAACAAGATATAAAAAAAATGTCAAGGCGAAAGGGTCTTTAACCTTGACAAGACCTTTATTCTCTGATATATTTTAATAGTTAAAAAAAATTAGATAAAGAAGGGGGTGAGATATATATATTTTAGATCTGAATGGGGATTTTAACTCTTAAAACATCCTTTAAAGAAAAGGAGGACTGTTTATGGCAAAGAGTGAGGAAGTTAGTAAACAATTCCTTGAGGCACTTGAATTTCATGGAATAAAAAGAAGGGATTTTCTGAAGTTTTGTGGTGCTACCGCAGCCTTTATAGGCCTCTCAGATTTATACATTCCAAATATCGCAGCAGCAATAGAAAAGGCCACCAAAAGGCCCCCTGTTGTTTGGCTTAATTTTGCATCTGACTCTGGCTGTACAGAGTCACTCATCAAAGCAACATATCCCAATGCAGCTGAGATAGTTCTTGATATTCTTAGTGTTGATTACAATGAGACAATTATGGCTGCAGCAGGGAAGCAGGCCAAAGAAATACTTGAAAAATCAAGGAAAGAGGGAGGCTTTATCCTTATAGTCGAAGGAGGAGTACCTACCAAAAAAGGACACGGCAGAATTGGAGGTAAAGAGATGCTCGATATACTTAAGGAGTTCTCAGGGCCTGCCGTTGCAATCCTTGCAGTCGGAAGCTGTGCTACATTCGGTGGCGTACCTGCTGCAAAACCAAATCCCTCACAGATTGTGGGTGTTTCCGAAGCCTTAAAAAAGGTTGGTGTGAACAAGGCTGTTGTCAATCTTGACCTTTGTCCTGTGAATGTGGAGATCCTTATTGGCGTGGTTGTTAATTACCTCCTTCTTGGAAAACTGCCTGAGCTTGATAGTTTCGGAAGGCCTAAGATGTTCTATGGCCAGACAATACATGATAACTGTGAGCGGAGGGCGCATTTCGATGCAGGAAGGTTTGTTGAACAATTCGGATCAAAGGAAGAGGCGCTCGGATATTGTCTGTATAAGATGGGATGTAAAGGTCCTATGACTTATTCTGCCTGCCCAAAGATCCAATATAATGATAGGGTGAGTTGGTGCATAAAGGCTGGTGGACCGTGCATCGGCTGTGCTGAACATGGGTGGCCAGATAAATTTGCAGGCTTTTATGAAAGATTACCGGATGTAAAAATCCCAGGTGTTGCTGGTGTTGAGACTACTGCAGACAAGATCGGAGTCATTGCCGGAGTAGCAACAGCTGCGGGTATCGCAGTCCACGCAATAGCTACAGCAGCCTCTGGCAGGGCTAAAGGAGAAAAAGGGGGAGGTGAGGGATAATGGCGAGGATAACTATAGACCCTATAACGAGGATAGAAGGACATCTAAGTATTGATGTAGAGGTTGAAGGTGGTAAAGTTAAGGATGCCTGGACATCGGGGACACTCTTCAGGGGGTTCGAAATAATCCTGAAAGGCAGAGACCCGAGAGACGCATGCCACTTAACGCAGAGGATATGCGGTGTCTGTCCTACCTCCCATGGACATACTTCATCTATGAGCATGGAGGACGCCTTTAAGATAAAACCACCAGATAATGGAAGGATAATCAGAAATATTCTGGAGGGATGCCAGTTTGTTCATTCACATATTCTCTGGTTCTATCACCTGAATGCACTCGATTATGTTGATGTTGTCTCTGCACTTAAGGCTCAACCGAAAGAGGCCTCACTCAAGAAGGTCCAGGAAAAACTTAAGGTCTTCGTTGAATCAGGACAGCTCGGGCCTTTTGCAAATGCGTACTGGGGACATCCTGCATACAAACTTCCACCTGATTTAAACCTTCTTGCTGTTGCCCATTACCTCGAGGCACTGGATATGCAGGCAAAGGCCGCTCATCTCAGTGCACTTTTTGGAGGAAAGATGCCGATGACCATGACAAGCCCTCCTGGTGGAACAACCCATATACCCACTGTTGATGACATGGCTAATTACCTCTTCAGGATAAAAGAGCTACAGAATTGGATCGACAATGTTTTTATCCCGGATGTACTCGCTATTGCCCCATACTATCTTGACTACGCAGGAATTGGCAAAGGACATGCGAACTTCCTTGCCTGGGGTGTTTTTGAGGACGCATCCTTTGATCCCAAGAAGAGGCTTCTGCCGAGAGGGGCTATATTTGCTGAAGATTTTCCTAAAGTACATGATGCAAAGCCAGAGGATGTGACAGAACATACATCTCACAGTTGGTATAAAGGCACAAAGCCTCTAAACCCTGCTATTGGAGAGACAGACCCTGAATATACAGGATATGACTCTCAGAAAAAATACACATGGGCAAAAGCGCCGAGGCTTAAAAATAAACCCATGGAGGTTGACTCACTCGCAAGAATGCTTATTGCTTATGCGTCAGGACAGCGTACTGCCAAAAAGCTTATAGACAATACATTATCTGCAATCGGACATGCTGGAAAACCTCAGGTGCTTTTAGGAGTAATAGGAAGAATAGCAGCAAGGGCGCTCGAGTGCAAAATGGTCGCTGATGCAATGTATCAATGGGGCATTGATATTATTGAGAATATCAAAAAGGGAAAGACAGATGTTTATACTTCTTATGAGATCCCTGATAAGGCAAAGGGGATCGGTCTCTGGGAGGCGCCAAGAGGTGCTCTCGGTCACTGGATAGATGTTGAAGGCAAGAAGATAAAGAACTACCAGTGTGTTGTCCCTAGTACCTGGAACATAGGTCCAAGGGACGATAAAGGGGTAAGGGGACCGATGGAAGAGGCGCTTGTTGGAACGCCGGTTGTTAATCCAGAGAAACCCCTTGAGGTATTGAGGGTAGTCCATTCCTTCGATCCCTGTCTTGCATGCACAGTCCATGTGATACACCCAGAATCCAACAGGACAATGGAATTTAAGGTATCATAAGGAGGATGCCATGGCAGAAGAAAAGAAATTTGAATGGAACATCGCATTCAGACTTGACCACTGGGTAAGGGTAATTGCGATAGCAGTACTCGTATTCACGGGTTTCTATATCTACTGGCCCTTTATAGGTGGGGGGCCTGACAGTTTCCTGATGGCGTGGATGAGGTTTTTCCACTTTGTCGCATCCTATGCCCTTGTGCTTGGTCTTATGGTAAGGGTATATCTTGCATTCAACTCTGCCTTTGATAGAGACTGGAAGGACTTCGGGATATTCAGAAATCTTAGAGACCTCCCTGACATTGTAGGATACTATCTCTTCATAAAAGGGACACACAAAAACTACCGAAAATATAATCCACTTCAAGCCTTCGCATATCTCTTTATAGTGCTCCTAATCGTATTTACTACTTTCACAGGCTCTGCACTTTATAAGGGAAAGGCATTCGGCATACTTGATGCCCAAAATAGCTTTATGTGGGTAAATACCCTTCTCGGCGGTGAATCTTTCACAAGGATATGGCATTTCCTTTCTATGTGGGTCTTTATTATCTTTATCGGCGTCCATGTATACATGAGTATTCTCCAGACAGCCGTCAATAAAGATAAGACCTTCACCTCAATCTTTACAGGATACAAACTGAAGAAAAAGACTTCCTGATGGCAGAAAAAGAGTCCGGGGGAGGTGATACACCTCCCCCCTATGGGTCGGGTCTTCGACCAAAGGTTCTGATCCTCGGTGTCGGAAATCTCCTTATCAGAGACGAAGGTTTTGGCGTCCATGCTATCAAGTCCCTCGAAGATTTCTCATTCCCTGAAAACATAAAACTTCTCGATGCAGGAACAATAAGCCATCAATTAATCCCATTATTCCATTCAATTGATTACCTTATTGTTATAGATGTCATCGAAGCAGGTGATAAACCCGGCTCTATATTCAAGTTTTCTCCTGATGATATGAAATTCCGCTCAGAAAGAATGTTATCCCTTCATCAGATGGGTCTTATAGATATCCTCCAGATGGCTGAATTGACGGGAGCAAAACCGAAGACTATAATAATAGGTATACAGCCGAAGGATATTTCTTCATGGTCTCTCGAACTGAGTGATGAGGTGAAGGCGGTAATCCCAAGGGTTAAGGATTTGGTATTAGAGGAACTAAAAAAGATTAAGGCGATTTAAAGAACTATGCATGAGCTTACAATTGTAGAAAGTATTATTGATATATTAAGGGGACAGGTAAAGGGAAAGATAACCTCAATTAAACTCAGGATAGGGGAGATGTCAGGGGTCGTACCTGATGCACTCAGGTTTTCCTTCCAGATAGCAAGTGAAGGCACGATAGCCGAAGGGGCAACACTCTATATCGAACATGTCCCACTTACTGCAAAATGCAGCGACTGTTCAGAAACCTTTCATATTCAAAACTACTGTTTTGAATGCTACATGTGCGGCGGGAGCAATTTCAAGGTAATAACTGGAAGGGAACTCATGATCGAGGAGGTAGAGGTTGAAGATTAAGCTCGTCAAAAACATTCTCGAAGCGAATGACAGGATTGCAGAGGAAAACAGGAAGATATTTTATAAGAATCAGATATTCGTCATCAATATGATGAGTGCGCCTGGTGCAGGCAAAACGACTTTACTCGAAAAGACCATTTTTGACCTCAAAGATAAAATAAAGATTGGCGTTATAGAAGGCGATATAGCAACAACAAGGGATGCCGAAAAGATAGAAGTGACAGGAGTCCCTGTTGTCCAGATAACTACGGATGGGGCATGTCATCTCGATGCCAATATGATAAGGGGAGTTTTGGATGACCTTCCCCTTTCTGAAATTGATTTATTGATAATTGAGAATGTGGGTAACCTTGTCTGTCCTGCCGAGTTTAAGGTAGGCGAGGATGCAAAGGTAATGCTTCTGAGTGCTACAGAAGGTGACGATAAGCCCCTTAAGTATCCGCTCATGTTCAGTGAATCATCACTCCTTCTGATAAACAAAATAGACCTTCTGCCTTATACAGATTTTAATATCGCAAAAGTCAGAAAGGATTCCCTGAGCATCAATCCAGGGCTTGATATTATCGAGGTATCTGCAAAGACAGGTGAAGGAATGGAGCGGTGGTATGGATGGCTTGAGGAAAGACTCTCGATATAGGATTACTGTCAAAGGCATCGTCCAAGGCGTAGGGTTCAGACCCTTTATCTATAACCTTGCGTCGTCTTTAAATATCAAAGGCTTTGTTACAAATACATCATCCGGTGTAGAGATAGATGCAGAAGGAGAAAATACTCCGATCTTTATCGAAAGGATAGAGACAGATCCCCCTCCTCTTTCCCATATAACCTCGATTGATATCAGAGAACTTCCTCCTGCTAATTATTCTGCGTTCGAGATCAAAAAGAGTGTAGAGGATAAACGACATCTAACCTTTATCCCGCCTGATGTAGCCATGTGTGTGAACTGCAGGAACGAACTATATGATATAAACGACAGGCATCATCACTACCCTTTCACAAACTGTACAAACTGCGGTCCGAGATACAGTATAACAAGAACAATACCCTATGACAGAAAGAATACAACCATGTCCTCTTTCAAGATGTGCCCTGACTGCGAGTCCGAATATAACAATCCTGCCAACAGACGCTTCCATGCACAGCCAAATGCATGCCCGAAATGTGGACCACAATTAGAGTTAAGAGTTAAGAGTTCGGAGTTCGGAACTGAAAAAAACAGGAATCCCATCGAGGCGACTATAAATTTCTTAAAAGAGGGTGCTATCGTTGCCATAAAAGGTATCGGCGGGTTTCTTATCACCTGTGATGCAGAAAACGAAGAGGCAGTAAAAAGATTGAGGGAGAGGAAGAAAAGAGGGAACAAACCTTTTGCAATCATGTGTCCGGATATTAGAACTGTCGAATCCTTCTGCGCGGTCGATGACATCTCAAGTTCGATTCTCCTCTCTTCCCAATCCCCTGTAGTCCTCCTCAGGAAGAAGAATAACAAACTCGCAGAATCCATTTCTCCGAATAATCCCTATTACGGAATGATGCTGCCATACACCCCACTTCATCATCTCCTCTTCTTCTATTCGAATGGAAAGGAGCAGAATTTTAATGCCCTTGTAATGACAAGCGGGAATATATCAGAAGAGCCGATTATAAAAGATAATAATGAAGCCCTTGAGAAACTTAAAGATGTATGCGATGCCTTTCTATTTCACAACAGAGACATCTTCATGCGGTTGGATGACTCGGTGGTAACGAGTTCAGAGTTCAGATCCCCGCTAAAGGATTGCGGGGACAGGGTTCGGAGTTCGGAGTCTTCAAACTCATCACTCATAACTGAGCCTGCCCTGAGCCTATCGAAGGGTCACTCATCACTTTCTTTCATCAGACGTGCAAGGGGATATGTCCCGAACCCGATAAGTCTTCCCTTTAATGTACCACCGCTTCTTGCCTGCGGTGCAGAGCTAAAAAGTACATTTACAATAGCAAAAGATAAATCAGCTATAGTAAGCCAGCACCTCGGAGACATGGACAATTACGAGACCCTTAAATTTTTTGAGGAGACATTATCGAATCTGAAATCAGTCTTTGGTATAGAGCCAGAGTTTATCTTTTATGACCTTCACCCCGACTATATCATCACAAGATGGGCAAGGGAAAGGAATATGCAGGGCTTTCCCATTCAGCATCATGAGGCACATATATCATCATGTATTGCTGAAAACAGTCTTGGAGGTGACGTAATCGGGATTGCACTTGACGGTACAGGATATGGGAGAGATGGTAACATCTGGGGAGGAGAGATATTTACAGGGAATCTCGATAACTTTAAGAGGGTAGCACACCTGAAATATATACCCATGCCCGGTGGAGAGATGGCGATAAAAGAACCATGGCGAATGGCTTTGAGTGTACTTTTATATTCTTCAGAGGATAACATAGACTATATAATCGAGAGATGGGGCAACCCAGGTGCAGAAAAAATCATTGAGATGATCAGAAAAAATATCAATTCCCCTCTTACATCGAGTTGTGGCAGACTCTTCGATGCTGCAGGCTCGATAATCGCTGGATTTGATAAAGCGACATTTGAGGCAGAGGCAGCAATCGGGCTTGAGGCACTTGCATTTAATTGTCCTCCAGAGATAGGGAGATATTCTTATGATGTAGTTTTAGAGAATGAAAATAATCCAGTGCATGAAAATGCCGTCATTCCCGCAGTCCTTAAGCGGGAATCCAGAGAAATAAAGAAACTGGATTCCTGCCCTATGGGTCGTGACCCACGGGTCATAGACTTCCGCAGGAATGACGATTTATTGAGCAACAACGTAACAGGACAGGCGTCCCACCTGTCAGAAGGTGGACCTTCTGATGATATAATCATTATAGACTTCAAAAACACATTCAAAGAAGTACTGGAAGATATGAAAGAGGGTAGAGATAAAAAGACTATCGCCATTCTTTTTCATAACACAATTGCATCGGGTATTGCAGATGCCGTCATAAGGATATCCTCATTTTCTAATATTAAAGACGTCTGCCTGAGTGGTGGAGTATTCCAGAATAAGATATTCACAGAGATATTGTCTAAGAAACTTAGGAATTCAGATTTTCATGTATTCACACACAGGTTACTTCCTCCGAATGACGGTGGTATATCTTTCGGACAGGCCACAATAGGAGGCTGGAGAATAAAATGTGCGTAGCTATCCCCTGCAAAGTAGTAACCATAAATGGAACTAAGGCGGTTGTTGATGCAGGCGGCGCCAGGAGGGAGATAAATATCATGCTAATCGAGAACCTCTCGGTTGGTGACTATGTCCTTGTCCATGCAGGTTTTGCGATCTCAAAGGTTGAAAGGGAGACAGCGGAGGATACGCTTGCCATATTGGAGTCGTATTTGGCTGAAGGACAGAGATGATTATCAAAGGAATAAATATTGCATTTTTAAAATTACCATTTAACATTGCAAAAAGATAAATTTTAAATGCTAATTTTACAATAAATTATGTTTAATAAAAGTTGCCCCAATCCATCCCCTGACATTACAGACCTGAGGGACTGGGATATAAATATATTATTAAAGACCTACACGCCTGAATATCCAAAACCCATGAAGAACTGTTCTCTCTGCGCCCTTGGCCCCTGCGGGTTTGCTAAAGACAACCATGGGAAATGCGGAATAGATAAAGAAGGTCTGAAGGCAAGGGAGATACTTCTCGATTCTACAATCGGCGCATCAGGACACACCTCATTTGCCCGTAGGTTGTTAGACGATCTTATCTCGAGATACGGCAGGGACTGTCCTGTGGATATGGGAGAATGGGTAAGGATAAAGACCCCCCTTATCACTCTTATATTTGGCAAAAGCCCTAAAACACTCGGAGAGATGGAAGAGGTATTATCTTATGTTGAGAGAGGCATCACACATCTCCTTTCATCAATAAACTATGGGACAGAAGCATCTGGAGAAGACTTTATCAGTAAAGCCCTCCATGCAGGTATGCTCGATAGCCTCGCCCTTGAAGTAGCAGATATCTCCCAGATCTCTGCACTCAATTTCCCGAAGGGCGCATCTGATTCTCCACTAATACAGGTAGGGCTCGATGGAAATAAAAAGAAACCCTTTATTCTCATCATAGGACATAACTCCGTTATTGGAACAGATATAGTCCATATCCTCGAAGAAAAAGGATTGGATGTTGATATAGGTGCCCTATGCTGTGCTGCATCTGATCTTTCTAGACATTATTCAGGTGCAAGGTTAATAGGCAATCAGGCAGACCAACTTGATTTCATTAAATCGGGCATTGCAGATGTAATAATTCTCGATGCACAATGTATCAGGCCTGATGTTATCAATCTGGCAAGGAAGGCAGGAAGCCTTATAATCGCAACATCCCCTGAGACAGCCCTCGGACTTAAAGACTTTACCACTCACTCAAGTGAAAAGGTTATTGAAATTTTATCTTCTGAGAGAGCCGGCATTATCTTCGATAAAAAGAAGGCAGCCGATATTGCAATCAATTCAGCCATTGAATCTTATAGGACGAAATCAATAAGTAATGGGTCAACTCCAAATTCTTATTACGGTAGCATTCGAATCGGGAGAGGTCCTGTGAGAGATAGCGAGATAAGGGGCGTAGCACCATCCATCGTAATGGGCGAAATACCCGGTATAGTAGGATTTTTTGGCTGTCCTGAGAAAGACCGCTCAGATATCTATAAAATGGCAGAGGAACTACTTAAGAGAGGCTACATCGTAGCAACAGGGGGATGTTCATCAATAGACCTCGCAAAGGCAGGGGACATATTTAAACAACACAGAGATACATTCGACTCAGGTAATCTAATAAACTTCGGCTCCTGCGTATCTGCATCCCATCTACTCGGGGCATGTATAAAGATTGCATCTGTTGTCTCACACAGGCCGATCGAAGGGAATTATATCGAAATAGCAGATTATATATTGAACAGGGTAGGAGCGGTACTCGTGCTCTGGGGTGCATTCACACAGAAGGCCTTTGCGGGTACGCTCGGAGCAGTAAGGCTCGGCATCCCTGTAATACTCGGGCCAAGAGGGAAAGGATATAGCCTCAACCTCTCAGGCAAAAGAGAAAGTTCTGTCTTTGATGCGAGGATCGGCGACAGGATGAATACAATCCCCCACCCTTCCCATCTCATCGTCCATGCAAGGAACAGGGAAGAGGCCCTTGCCCTGATTTCCCGGCTCTGCATCAGACACAGCGATACAACTCAGGGCAGGAAAATAAAATTGAGAAACTATATGGAATTCTATAAAAATGCAAGAGGAGAGAACCCCCCTGACCTCGGAGATCTCATAAGAACAGAATACGATATCCCAGATGAAATAAAAACAGAGATATTACACATCCTGCATGACTGGACACCCGGATGGATACCGGATCCGACATTATTATCAGACAAAATAAGGGGCAGGGTGCATGGAAGTTATTAATCTTTACAGGGATAAGTCTATAGTTGAGAAGGCCCTCTCTGCCATAAGGTCTATCTCTCCTGCCTTTCCTGTAAAGATCATGCATGTCTGCGGCACCCATGAGAATGTGATTTCGAGGTTTGGCGTGAGGGAGTTCCTTCCTGAAGGTGTGAGTGTTATAGCAGGACCTGGATGCCCTGTCTGTGTCTGCCCATCCCAGGATATAGAACTCTCAAGGGAATTCGCATTAAATAGAGGCGTTATCCTCGCTACCTTCGGGGATATGGTAAAGGTTTCTTCTCTCAACGGATCGCTCTCCGAGGCAAAGGCAGATGGTGCTGATATCAGGGTTGTCTATAGCCCCTTCGATACTATCAGAATAGCAGAGGAAAACTCTGACAGGGAAGTTGTCCTCTTTAGCGTTGGTTTTGAAACAACAGCCTGCGGTGTAGCAACAATGGTGCAGTCAGCAAACTGCAGGAACCTGAGCTTTCTTATCTCCCACCGACTTATTCCTCCTGCCATGGAGTTCCTCCTCGGTGTCGGTGATTTGTACATTGATGGTTTTATAATACCTGGTCATGTAACAACAGTAATGGGTCTTGAGGAATATAATGTCTTCCCTGAGGCATACAGGATGCCTGTTGTTGCTGCTGGCTTTGAACCTGTAGATATACTTATGGGTATTTTCATGGTCTTAAGACAGATAAAAGAAAAAAAGGCGGGATGCGAGAACGCCTATACAAGGGCAGTAAAAGAGAAGGGTAATCCAAAGGCAAAAGAAGCAATAGCAGAGGTCTTTGATGTTGTATCTTCCTACTGGAGGGGGATAGGGAAAATACCGAGGTCAGGCCTTGTTCTTAAAGAGAAATACAGAGATAAAGATGCAAGATATAGATTCGATCTATCCGAGTCCGAGCCTGTTATAGACCTCAACCCTGGCTGCTCCTGCCACCTCATAATGATAGGGAAGATCGAACCTCTGGAATGCCCGCTCTTCTCCAGAACCTGCACACCTCAGACACCTTACGGTCCCTGCATGGTCTCCTTTGAAGGGACATGCAATGCATGGTATAGGTACAGGAGAGAATATTAGCATATCCTCGGAAGCTGTTCACCTGTGAGCATATCTATGATCCGTGTGCCACCGATTGAGGTTTTCAAGAGGACCATTTTCTTTGGATTTTCTTTCACCTCTCCAATTATTTCCGCATTTTTACCAAGATGATTCTTCCTCATCACATCCAAAACCCTCTCTGCATCCCCTTCAGGCACAAAGGCTACTAAGATACCTTCATTCGCAACATAAAAAGGTTCGAATCCTAAAAGTTCGCATGCTGCTCTTATGCCATCCTCTATGGGTATCTTATCTTCATATATCTCAATACATACACCCGATGCCACAGCTATCTCCTTAAGCGTAGTCGCAATACCTCCCCTTGTAGGGTCTCTCATGGCATGAATATTCTTCGTAGCCTTTAACATATCCATCGTCAGAAGGTTTAGAGGTGCAGTATCACTTTTTATAGGTGGTTCCAGTTTTATTCCGTTTCTCTCTGCAATTACCGCTATGCCGTGATTTCCAATAGGTCCGCTTATTATGATTTTATCGCCTACCTTTGCATTCGAGCCTGAGATCTCAACTCCACTTTCAATCATACCTATCCCTGATGTATTTATGAATATGCCATCCCCTTTGCCTTTATTTACTACCTTTGTATCCCCTGTTATTATCTCTACCCCTGACTTTCTTGCTGTCTTCTCTATTGATGAGAGTATTGTATCGAATTTATCTGTTTCAAACCCTTCCTCAAGGATAAAGCTTAAAGAGATGAATAAAGGTCTTGCACCCATCACAGCGAGGTCGTTCACAGTGCCGTTTATTGCAAGGTCTCCGATATTTCCACCTGGGAAGAATAAAGGATCTACCACATAGGAATCTGTAGTAAAAGCAAACCTTTCGCCATTTATATCGATTATCGCAGAATCATCATATCGGGCCTCTTTCAAATTTAAACCAGACATAATGGTTCTTTTGATAAGATCGTGCATGAGAACGCCGCCACTTCCATGACCGAGGAGTATACGTTTTAGCCTTGATTCATTATTCATTAGAGGAATTATCTAACAGAAACTTCAGGATTTCAAGAACTTTGTTTTAGAGGAATAAATAGAGGCACTAACTTTAAACTTGTATCTTTGAAACTTTTAACTATTGTTAATGGTGGGCCTAAGTGGGATCGAACCACTCACCTCGCGCTTATCAGGCGCGCGCTCTAACCAACTGAGCTATAGGCCCATTCAGGAATAGTGATAAGTGATTAGTGATTAGTGATTAGTGAATATCCACCACTAATCCTTAACACCGATGGCCTATAGTCATTTAAATCTTCACTGACCACTGAACACCGTTCACTGATCACTGTAGTTTTAATCTCTCAAAACTAAACATGTGTGCCTGACGGTAATTTACTCCTTAGAAAGGAGGTGATCCAGCCGCAGGTTCCCCTACGGCTACCTTGT
>CAKKSD010000050.1 GCA_919902995.1 Thermodesulfovibrionia bacterium | reverse complement strand
GAGGAACATAGTAGGTATCCGATAACCTTATTAGATTTTAAAGATTTATTCACGCAAATGGGCAATTTGAGTGAAAGAGTAGATGATCTGTTAGAACAAAACAGAAGAAAATATGAACTCTTAACAAAGTTTAAAATTATTCTTGATGAGATGATGAAACTCCAAGATGCACATGGTTTTTTTAATTTGGACAGGTTATGTGGACGTTTGTTAGAGTATGAAATAGATGAAGATACATTAAGGAATATAATTGAATTGTTGAAAATACCTTTCATTAACTCTATTAAAGAGATAGGAGAAAACAAATACATATTGGTAAATTCTACTGAAAATATTGCCAATCTGTTTAAACAAATCTCTAAAGAATTAATGGGCATCAAAATTAAAGAAGCACCTATTGAAAAAGAAATACCCGAGAAAATAAAAAAAGAAAAGAAATTAGGGACGAAATACTTTGGATGGAAAATAAAAGGAGACTCAATAGTTGCAAAAGCAAGAAAAGAAAATCCTTATGAGCACTATTGTCCCCTAAGTCACTCTATTAAAATCTTTGAGACTATAAAAACAAGTTTTGAAGAAATGGATATTATTAATGCAGAATTGATACATAAGAAACTATTAGAGAACGATTTGGATATCAACCGTAAATACAAAGGTAAAGCTGAAGAGTATAAAATTAGAGTAATGTTAGGAATATTAGAACTTGAAGGATTATTAGGATGGACTGGTTCAAAAAGACCTATTGGGTATAAATTAAATGTTCCTATAAAAGAGATTGGTGAGTGGGTTCGTGGAAATATCAAGAAAAAGGTGTAAATGGTGGGGAAATTATCCCATCTAAAAACTTTCAAAAAGACAAAGGCAAGAGCTCAACATATTTGTTATGGCTGTGGTAAGAATATATTAAAGGATGAAATCTATTATCGTGAATATATCGAAGACAAGTTTCTTCATGACTTATATGCTAAGAAATATTGCAATAATTGTCATGAAAAATAACGAGCATAATTATAGAGCTTTCAAATCAGAGCTTGAGGCGAGGTTGGAAGAATAAAAAAAGTTATCTTAAGATAATGCAATGGGGCATGGATGGCATATATCTTTATGGATAAATCAAGGGATTTGCGGGTTGAGGATAAGGAGTGTGTGAGGGTGGGGTTGACAATCGTATATATATGATATACAATTTATACAAATTATATTTTGGAGGCAAGGATATGACGACACAGATGATTATAAGGATAGATGAAGAGGTCAAAAACAGGCTCAATAGACTTGCGAGACTTGAAGGTAAAACAACAAGCGAAATGGTCAGGGAGATAATAGAAGAACGTATTAATGAACGCGATATCGGAGCATACATTGATGACCTATGGAATAGAACAGGGAAAAAGCTTAAATCAAAAGGCGTAACTCCTGCAGGGATAGAAAAGGCTATAAAGGCATCTCGCATTAAACAGGGATGAAGGTTGTCATTGATACGAATATCTTTGTTTCATCTTTTTTTGGCGGAAATCCGAGAAAAATTATTGATCTGTGGAAGAAAGAAAAAATAACCCTCTGCCTGTCAAAGGCAATTCTTGAAGAATATGTGGATGTCCTTTGCAGAATCGGTCTGAAAGACGAGCATGAGCTTGAAGAGTTGTTAGCTCTATTCTCAAGGGGCTTTAACCTCCTGTTTACCACAAAAACACCAAAGATAAGTATTGTAAAAAAAGACCCTGATGATGATAAGTTTATTGAATGTGCTGTGGCATTAAAAGCGGATGCTGTTATAACAGGTGATAAGAAGATCCTTGTTATAAAGGAATATATGGGAATCAATATAGTAACACCGCAGCGTTTTTTGGAAACACATTAAAGAGGGGTAGGGGTGTGTTTATAATAAAGGTGAAACCTAAATAAGAAAAGATAAGAAGGTTAATTATGCGATACGAAGCGGTCATAGGGCTTGAGGTACATGCACAGCTCTTAACGAAATCGAAGATGTTTTGTGGGTGTAGCACTAAATTTGGGGAGCCTCCAAATTCCCAGACCTGTCCGATTTGTATTGGCATGCCCGGTGTACTTCCTGTTATGAATAAGAAGGCAATTGAGTTTACTATAAAGACAGGCCTTGCATTAAACTGCTCGATTGCTTCATACAGCCGGTTTGCGAGGAAGAACTATTTTTATCCCGATCTTCCAAAAGGATACCAGATCTCACAGTATGAACTTCCTATAGCAACAGAAGGGTATATTGAGATAGTTGTTAATGGAAAAATCAGGGGTATAGGCATTACAAGGGTCCATCTCGAGGAGGATGCAGGAAAGAATATCCATGAAATTGGGGCGAGCCATGTGGACCTAAACAGGGCAGGGGTTCCCCTTATGGAGATAGTGAGTAAACCTGATATAAGAAGCCCTGAAGAGGCATCGGAGTATGTGATAAAATTGAGGTCTATCCTCAGGTATCTCGATGTTTGTGATGGGAATATGGAGCAGGGGAGTCTCAGGTGCGACGCGAATGTCTCTATCAGGCCGGTGGGGGCAGAAGAATTTGGAATAAAGACAGAGATAAAGAATATGAACTCCTTCAAACATGTGAGACAGGCGCTCGAATATGAGATTAAGAGACAGAAGGATATATTAGAGGAAAAGGGAAAAATCATTCAGCAAACAAGGCTCTGGGAACCCGAACAGGGAATAACGATGTCGATGAGGACAAAGGAAGAGGCACATGATTACCGCTATTTTCCCGAACCAGATCTTGTTCCGGTTGTAATTGATATGGCGTGGATAGATGAGATAAGGGAGGGCTTACCTGAGTTACCACATATAAAGAGAGAGAGGTTTGTAAAGGATTATGGTCTTCCTGAATACGATTCTGACCTTCTCACATCAACTAAGGAAATGGCAGATTATTTTGAAGAATGCCTAAGGCATTACAGACAGCCTAAGGTAATAAGTAACTGGATTATGGGTGAACTTATGAGACTGCTTAATCTGGATAATAAAGAAATAATGGAATGTCCGATTCGTCCCCAACAGCTTGTCGATATGCTGAGACTTATTGATGAAGATGTGATAAGCGGTAAGATTGCAAAAACAGTATTTGAGGATATGTACAGAACGGGTAAGGCTGCGATGGCAATAGTTAAGGATAAGGGATTACTTCAGGTATCTGATCAGGATGAACTTCTTAAAATAATTGATGGAATTATAGAGGAAAACTCAAATCAGGTTACTGAATATAAGGCAGGAAAAGAAAAGCTCTTCGGGTTCTTTGTAGGTCAGGTCATGAAGGCAACCCATGGTAAAGCTAACCCTGCCATGGTTAATGAGCTCCTAAAAAAGAGGTTGGGTTGAGATACCTTAAAGGAGACCTTTTATCTCTTTGTCAATCTTGTCTTTAAGAGACTTGTTAAAGCCTAAGTGGTGATACCTGAGATTACCATTCCTTTCCAGGATAAACATCTCAGGAAGCCCTGTAATGCGATAGTCTTTTTTAGTCTTTTCTTCCCCCATAAGGATAGGATAGGTAATTTTGAATCTCTTTTTAAACCTCTCTACTATTTCAGTCTCTTCATCCAGTGATATTCCGATAACCACAAACCCCCTTTCCTTGTATCTTTGATAAAGAGATTCCAAGAAAGGGATAGATTCCTTGCATGGAGGACACCAGGTTGCCCAGAAATCAATAAGCACTACCTTCCCGCTATAATCTGATAATCTTACCTTTTTCCCAGTGAGATCGGTGAGTGTAAATTCAGGGGCAGGGTTTCCAATAGTAGCCTTTCGTTCTTTTTTTACACAGCCATTAGCGATTAAAAAAAGAGAGGATAAGATAATTCCAACTGTGATTCCTCTTCTTATCACCATTACTTATCTTCTATATATTTCTCAGCTGATTTGGCAGCTATTGCACCATCACCAACAGCAGTAGCTATCTGTTTTAATGTTTTAGTTCTTACATCTCCGGCTGCATATATGCCTGGAACAGAAGTAGCCATTTTTTCATCTGTAATTATGAAACCATTACTATCGAGATTAACTAAACCACGGAGAAACTCTGTATTTGAGTTGGAGCCAATATAGATAAAGACCCCACTAACTGAAAAGAATTCAGTTTTATCGTTCTTAAGGTTTCGTATTACTATTTTATTTACAGTATCATCCCCCTCTATTTTTTCTACAAAGGAATCCCATATGAACTTAATTTTACTCTCTTCAAAGGCTCTCTCCTGTAATATCCTTGTTGCCCTGAGCTTATCTCTTCTATGAATAATGAAGATCTCCTCTGCAAAGCGTGTAAGGAAGAGTGCTTCTTCGAGTGCCGAGTCTCCCCCTCCTATTACCGCTATCTTCTTGTCACGGAAGAAGGCACCATCGCAGGTAGCACAATAGGAAACCCCCCTTCCCCTGAATCTTTCTTCCCCATCCACTTTAAGACTCTTTGGCTCTACTCCTGTCGCAATGATTAATGCCTTTGTCCTTATTTCAAGACCATCATCTGTTATAAGAACCTTTTCATTATCATCAAGTCTAATTTCCTCAACCCTTCCCGAACTGAACTCAAGACCGAATTTTCTTGCCTGTCTCTCCATTCTTTGCGAAAGTTCTAAACCAGAAATGCCTTCATCGAAACCTGGATAATTTTCAATACGGTAGGTAGTGGCCATCTGACCGCCGGGAATGCCTTTTTCTATGAGAAGTGATTTCATCATGGCCCTTGAAGTATAAAGCCCTGCAGTAAGTCCTGCAGGGCCACCACCAATAATAACCACATCGTATTTTCCAGTCATATTACTGAAGGATTTATAATCTGACGATTCTGTATGGGTGTATCGCAATACACTGATACACCATGATCCCTTGAGCAATGTGTTATTATTTAACCATCATAGAATCGATTTTTGTTTTGAGTTGAGACTTTGGCACTGCACCAACGATCTGATCTACGATCTTCCCATCTTTAAAAAATATAAGCGTAGGGATCCCCATAATTTTATATCTGCTTGCTATTTCTGGATTTTCATCGGTATTTAACTTCAAAACCTTGAGCTTACCGGCGTATTCGGTTGCCATTTCTTCAATTATAGGAGCGATCATCATGCATGGACCACACCATGAAGCCCAGAAATCGACCAAGACATGGCCTTTAGCCTCCAAGACTTCCCTTTCCCATGATTCACTGTTGACCTTTAATAAACCTTCCATAAGAATCTCCTCCTCTTTCAAATATAAATTTTTTTATTTCTTTGTCATCAAAGAATATCTATAAGATTAAATTTTTGTAAGTATATTATACCTGCTCTTTTATTGTCAATCTAAAACCGAAAGGTAGAATATAGACCGGGTATTGGAAGGAAAGGAATTATGAAGAGAAGGCCCTTTTCTGTTTTCCATAATTAAACAAGAAAGGGCCTTCAATAAAACTCAGATTTTTAATCTTTAATACATTCCGCCCATACCTCCACCTGGTGGCATCATGGGTTCCTTTTTCTCTTCAGGAATATCGGTAACCATAACAGAGGTTGTGAGAATTAGTCCTGCTACGCTGGAGGCATTTTGGAGGGCATAGCGGGTGACCTTTGTGGGATCGATGATTCCGGCACTTATCATATCAACGTACTGTTCTATATTCGCATCGAAGCCCATGTTTGTCTTTTCAGTCTTCACCTTCTCAACTACTACTGAGCCTTCAAGCCCACAGTTATTAACGATCTGCCTTATCGGTTCCTCGAGGGCCCTCTTAACAATCGCGACACCTAACTGTTGATCCCCTTCAAGCTTAAGCTTTTCGAGTGCAGGGATACACCTTAATAGTGCAACACCTCCACCAGGGACGATTCCCTCTTCTACCGCTGCCCTCGTTGCATGCAGGGCATCCTCTACTCTTGCCTTTTTCTCTTTCATCTCGGTCTCTGTAGCGGCACCAACATTTATGACAGCAACTCCGCCCACAAGTTTAGCAAGCCTTTCCTGGAGCTTTTCCCTGTCATAATCAGATGTAGTTTCTTCTACCTGTGTCTTTATCTGTTTAACCCTACCCTGTATCTTGGCAGAATCCCCAGCGCCTTCTACTATTGTTGTGTTGTCTTTATCAATGTGGATCTTCTTTGCCCTGCCGAGGTCAGAGAGCTTCACATTTTCAAGCTTAAGCCCTATATCCTCTGAAATCATCTGACCACCAGTAAGGATACCAATGTCGTCAAGCATAGCCTTACGTCTATCTCCAAATCCAGGTGCCTTAACAGCCGCTACACTTAAAGTTCCTCTCAGTTTATTAACTACAAGGGTAGCAAGGGCCTCACCTTCTATATCCTCAGCAATTATGAGTAGAGGCCTTCCCATCTTCGCGATCTGTTCAAGGATCGGAAGGAGATCTTTCATTCCGCTGACCTTCTTTTCGTTGATCAGGATGTAGACATCCTCGAGATTGACTTCCATTCTTTCTGGATCAGTAACGAAATACGGTGAGATATAGCCCCTGTCGAACTGCATCCCTTCTACCACCTCTAAAGAGGTAGTCATGCTCTTTGCCTCTTCAACAGTAATTACACCGTCTTTTCCAACCTTATCCATTGCCTCAGCAATCAGATTCCCTATTTCTGAATCATTATTGGCAGAGATGGTTCCTACCTGAGCGATCTCTTTCTTCTCCTGTGTTGGCTTTGAAAGTTTCTTGAGTTCCTCCACAACAACAGCAACGGACTTGTCTATTCCTCTCTTCACTTCCATGGCATTGGCGCCAGCTGTTACATATTTTATGCCTTCCTTAAAGATGGAATAGGCAAGGACAGTAGCAGTAGTAGTTCCATCGCCTGCTACATCACTTGTTTTGCTCGCTACTTCTCTTACAAGCTGGGCCCCCATATTTTCGTATGGGTCCTTTAACTCTATCTCTTTTGCTACTGTTACGCCATCTTTTGTGATAGTAGGGGCACCATATTTTTTGTCAATAATAACATTTCTTCCCTTCGGACCAAGGGTTGCCTTTACCGCATCGGTAAGGACTATTACCCCTTTTAGGATAGATGTCCTTGCAGCATCATCAAAAAGCAATTGTTTAGCCATAGTCTTCCTCCTTGTATTTAATTACTCTATTATACCGAGGATATCCTCTTCCTTTAGGATGAGGTACTCTGTATTATCGAGATTTATTTTAGAACCCGAAAACTTATCAAAAAGAATTGTGTTACCTACCTTCACCTCTTTCACCTCTTTTCCTACCGCCTCAACAGTACCTTTCTGTGGTTTCTCCTTTGCTACATCAGGTACATAAATACCACCTGATGTCTTCTCCACATCTTCTGAATATTTAACAAATACCCTGTCTTTCAATGGCTTAAATTTCATAGCTCCTCCTTTCCTTTAAAATATTAGCACTCTTCTTAAGAGAGTGCTAATATAATTACTATTATTATAAAAGGCAAGTCTAATTCTGGGGGATTAGCAGGCAGTTCTGATTCTTATATCCTATTTTATACATAAAACAATATAATTTCTCATAATTATTCAAAATTCTTAGCTTTTGCTTTGAATTCCTTTAAAAACCTTCCATCCTTTAAGAACATCAATTGCCCTCTGAAGCTGGATATCTTCCTTTCCTTCTTTATCCTCTACGCCTGCAGAAACCTCCTCTTCTGGGAGCTTTTTCTTGATATCTGCATCCTTTTTCTGCTCATTCGTAAGATGGTGATCTAAATCCTTCTCTCTTGGTTGTGTCTTAATACCCTTTACTTTGACTATAATATCAGGGGTGATACCAGTATTCTGGATAGAGTTTCCTTTTGGTGTAAAATATTTTGCTGTAGTAAGTCTTAACCCTGAACCATCGCTTAAAGGTATCACAGTCTGTACAGAGCCTTTTCCAAAGGTCTGAGTGCCAAGTACTATAGACCTGCCCCAGTCCTGTACTGCCCCTGCCACAATCTCGGAGGCGCTGGCACTACCCTCATTTACCAAAACGATCATTGGGAGATTATAGTAAGGCCTCTTGGCATCAGTGACGTATTCGCTCTTTTCTCCATTCCGTCCTTTTATAAAGACTACCAATTTACCAGGTGGGATAAACTCTCCTGTAACTTCGACCGCAATATTTAGTAAACCCCCCGGATTATTCCTGAGATCGAGGACAAGCGAATGTGCATTTTCCTTCTCTAAACCTTTTAATGCTTCTGCCAGGTCTGACCCTGTTTGTTCCTGAAACTGGCTGACCCTTATATACCCAATTCCATCTTCTAACATCTTTGACCTTACACTCTTTATCTTTATTATATCTCTTACCATAGTGAAATCCTTTGGTTCCGTAATACCTTCTCTTATTATCGTTATAGTGACTGATGTTCCTTTGGAACCCCTCATCTTTCCCACGGCATCCTGCAGGGACATATCTTTTGTGGGTTCTCCATTTATTTTTACTATTCTATCACCTGCCTTTATACCTGCCCTATCAGCTGGGGTTCCCTCTATAGGGGCGATCACTGTGAGATGGCTATCCTTTACTCCTATCTGGATACCGATCCCACCGAATTCCCCTTTTGTGTCGACCTGCATCTCTTTATATTGCTCGGGCGTCATAAAAGAGGAGTGAGGATCAAGGGAATTGAGCATTCCCTTTATGGCTCCCCTTAATAGTTCTTTAGAATTGGCCTCTTCAACATAATTTTTTTGGATGAGGGAGAAAACCTCTGTAAAAATTTTAAGGCTTTCGTATGTCTCTCCCTCTAAACGAACCCCTTCTGCAGACCATCGTCCCATGAAAACTCCGAGCATAGCAATTATGAGGACGAAGGCAATATAGCCTGTTATTTTCTTGAATCTTTTTCCCATTTTATCCTCCTGATTTTTATTATATTATCCTGCACCTGAGTCAGATTCAGGGGCAGATTCCCTAAATGAGATTCTTAGTCTTACACTCAGAATGACAATTTTAAAGATTGCCTATTTTTTTCTTAACCATACCAAAGGGTCCTGTGGTTCCCCTTTATAGCGTATTTCAAAATAGAGGATTGGTCCTTTGATAGAACCTGTATCCCCTATCTTACCTATCACCTGACTATCAGATACGGTCTCTCCAACCTTTGGAAAGATATCTGAGGCATGTGCATACACACTATAATAACGTTCACCATGGTTAATAATCAACATTTTTCCATAACCCTTGAACCAGTCGGCATACACAACAGAGCCCTTATGAATAGCCTTGATATCATCACCAGATTGGGTGCGTATCTCTATACCCCTTTTAAATATAGGTGTATTAAATTCTGCATCTATCTGTTTACCAAAGAGGGTCATAAGCCTTCCTTCACTAGGCCATGGGAGCCTTCCCTTCTGGCCAGCAAAACCGGTACCGGATACTGGTGGTACTTCTATTTTCCTATCTGATTCCTTAATAAGAGTTTCTAAATTCTTGGCGGCCTCTTCTAACTCTTTGATTAGTCTTTCCCGTGTATTTTTTTCTGTCTTGAGGGAAGTGAGAAGGGTAAGTTTCTTATTTTTTCCATCCTTCATCTCTTTTTCTTTTTCCTTTACTTTGTCTCTATAAGAAGAGAATTCTTCCTTGAGTTTTTCCATGGATACCAGATTTTTCTTTAAGTGAGCCATGTCTTTCTTATATGACTCGATAAAACGATAATCTTGATCTGCTGTAACCCTAAGGTATTTATATCTCTTGAAAAGATCCTCAGAGTCTTTAGCACCTATAAGGACTCCATAGTAGTAACCTCTCCTTCCCTGTTTATATACAGCCCTAAGCCTTTCTCTGAGATGGTCTCTCTTCACTATAATTCTTTTATTAAGCAGGACGAGTCCTGATTCTACCTCCTTTATCTTCTTTTCGGTCTCTTTGAGTTTGTGGTCATAGTCCTTAAATTCTCTTTCCTTCTCTTTAATAGCTTTCTCTATCAACTCAAGTTCTGATAGTACGGACCTCTCTTTCTTTTCAACCTTCTTAATCCTTGTCTTCTCTTCTCTAATCCTGTTACGAAACCTTTTTAATTCCTCCTCTTTTGATTTGCCCAATACTTCATTTGAAGAAGATGACAGATAGAGGAAGACCGTGATAAAAATAAGTATTTTCAGGATCATTTATTCTCTCCACGAACCTCCGTTATCCTTCTATGATTTTACATCTTAAGAAATCTCTCTATGGAAGAGAAACTACCTAAGAAACCTAAAAATAAGCCGGAAAGGCATATTTGAATAAGTAGAGAAGGAGCGAGGAAGTCCGGATGAAATCCGGGAAATCTGGTATTGATCTCATAAGCTATAATATGGTAGAAACCGTAGAGTAATAAGATTGATAAAGCCCCACCACAAATTCCCTGAAGGGCTCCTTCTACAAGGAAGGGTCCCCTGATGAAGCCCTTAGTCGCTCCTATAAGTTTCATGATTTCTATCTCCTCCTGGCGTGCATAAAGTGTAAGCCTTATGGTATTCGATATAATAAATGCAACCCCGAAGGCAAGGAGAGTACCTAGGAAGAGACCTGTTATCTTTAGTCCTTTTAAAAGGGCTGTAAGGTCTCTCACCCAGTTTTCTCCATAGTGAACCTCTTCGACTCCTTGAAGCCTCTTAAAGGTTATTACTAAGGGTTCTACAGATTCTGATGATCTATACTCTTTCTTGAGTATTATATCGAGAGAGGAGGGGAGTGGATTGTTTCCGATGCTATACAAAATATCTTTGTCTCTTCCAAGTTCTTTCTTGAACTCTATAAGTGCCTTTTCTTTGGATGTATAAAAAATTTCAGCCACCTCTTTTTCCTTTCCTATAATCTCTATCAGGTTGCTTTCATCCGCGTCCTCTTTGAGGTAGACCGTTATCTGCACCCTTTCCGCCCAGCTCTGGTGAAGATGGTTGAGGTTTAAAAAGAGAATGAGGAAAATCCCGAAGATCATCATTGAGATTGAAATAATAAAGGTAGCCGTGATGGCAAGCAACTTATTCCTGCTAATATTCCTTAGACCTTCTCTGAGATGGTATGAAATCAACGGAGCCCTTCCTCTGTTACTTTCCCCCTATCCAGGATTACAACCCTTCTTCCTGAGGAAAGGAAAAGATTTTCATTGTGGGTTGCAACTAAAACAGTCGTCCCTTTTGAATTAATCTCTTTAAATATATCTATAATAGCCACTGATGATTTGGTATCAAGATTGCCCGTAGGTTCATCGGCGAGAAGAATTGTGGGTTCGTTACAGACAGCTCTGCCAATAGCTACCCTCTGTTGCTCTCCACCGGAGAGATGGAGAGGATAATCATCGGCCTTGTGCATAAGGTCAACGAGTTTAAGGACATTAAGTGCCTTCTTTTTGATTTCTTTTTCAGGGTTTCCTACGACCCTCATGGCAAAGGCTATATTCTCAAGGACAGTCATGTTAGGAAGTAGTTTAAAGTCCTGAAATACTATGCCTATATTCCTTCTCAGGTAGGGAATACTATTCTTTTTAAGTCTATCGAGATCCCATCCAGCAATAAATATCTGGCCTGCATCTGCCTTCTCGGCACAGAAGAGAAGTTTAAGTAAGGTCGTCTTTCCTGCACCACTCGGTCCTGTAATGAATATAAACTCACCTTTATTAACCTTTAGACTCACATCTTCAAGGGCAGGTACTTCTCTGTCATAATACTTTGAGACATTGAACATCTCTACCATAAATTGTCCTTCATCCTTACTACTTCCCTTATTCCAGCAATAATATCTTCTACTGTAAGACTATAGAGTTTGAGTAAACCCTCGGGATCACCTGAACATCCGAAACAATCTTTGACTCCTATCCTTTTTACAGGGACAGGATACTTCTCTGAAAGGACCTCTGTGACAGCACTTCCGAGACCACCGATAATCGAATGTTCCTCGGCTGTCACTATTGCCCTGCTTGTTTTTGCTACTGATATTATTGTCTCTTCATCAATCGGTTTTATGGTAGACATATTTATTACCCCTACATCAAGACCATCATTCTTCAGCCTTTCTGATGCCTTGAGAGCCTTCTCTACCATAATGCCACAGGATATGATATTCGCATCTTTCCCGATATGAAATATATAGGCCTTACCTATATTGAATCTGTAATCCTCAGGCATAATAACAGGTACCTTCGCCCTACCCAGACGCACGTATGTAGGCCCATATTCATCGGAAATGACTTCGATAACCTCTTCTGTTTCTTTTGCATCTGCAGGGACAATTATCGTCATATTCGGTAACACCCTCATCAGAGTTAAGTCTTCGACGGACTGATGGGATGCCCCGTCTTCACCTACTGTGATACCCCCGTGGGTTGCGACTATCTTTACATTCAGATTGCTATAACAGATCGTCTGCCTCACCTGTTCCCATGCCCTGCCTGTGGCAAAGATAGCAAAGGTTGATGCAAAGGGGAGCTTTCCTGCGAGGGAAAGCCCTGCTGCTGTACCCATCATATCCTGTTCGGAGATCCCTATATTGAAGAACCTGTCTGGAAATGCCTTCCCAAATTTCCCTGTGTTTGTAGAACCTGAGAGGTCGGCATCAAGGACGACTATATCTTGCCTCTTCTTGCCGAGTTCGAGGAGAACTTCTCCGTAAGCAACCCTTGTAGCTTTTGCTGTACCAGTCTTAGTCTCTAATCCCTTACCCATGCTGAACTTCTCCGAGTTCCTTCAGTGCCCTTGTGAGTTCTTCCTGAGTAGGTGCGATGCCATGATATTCAACGCGACCTTCAAAGAACGAAACCCCTTTACCTTTTACGGTATGGGCAATAATTACGGTAGGTTTCCCTTTAATAGTTTCTGCCTCGTCTAAGGCAGTGATTATCTCTCCCATATTATGCCCATCTGTCTCAATAATATGCCAGCCAAAGGCATTCCATTTCTGTGGAAGAGGATCAACCCTCATAACCTCTTTTACAGGTCCATCTATCTGCAGGCCATTGTTATCCACAATAGCACAGATGTTATCGAGATGGTAATGGGCTGCAGTCATTGATGCCTCCCAGATCTGTCCCTCCTGTATTTCTCCATCCCCTAAGAGGCAGTAAACCCTTGAGTCAATACCATCCAGCCTGAGGCCGAGGGCTATACCGTTTGCTACCGATAAACCCTGGCCAAGGGATCCTGTGGAAACTTCAACACCGGGAAGGCTTTGACGGCTTGGATGTCCCTGAAGTGGGCTTCCTATCTTCCTCAGTGTCTTAAGGAGTTCAGGATTGAAATAACCTGCCCTTGAAAGGGCGGCGTAAAGTAGTGGGGCTGCATGACCCTTTGAAAGGATAAATCTATCCCTTTCTCTCCAGGAAGGGTCTTTGGGGTTATATCGCATCTTGTAGAAATAAAGGGCAGTAACTATATCCGCTGCAGAGAGTGAACCCCCTGTATGACCTGAGCCAGCAAGGGTGAGCATCTTTAATATGTCTATCCTTATAAGCCTTGCCTTCTCCTCTAAGTCCTTTATGTCTACTGCTACCTTCATTTCCCTTTACACTTCTTTACATTATAGTTAATTTCTGTCATTATAATTTTTTCTTTCAGATAGGGGATTAGAATCATTTACACAAAGGCGAGTGTATTATAAACAAATTACTTTAAATTAGCAAGATTGTTAAAGGGGGAATTAATCCTCATAAATACTTGCCTTATTATATACTGTGTTATAAAATTTTAAGAGCGACCCTATTTTGAGGCAGCTACTCCTGCCAGAGAGGCCCCAAAAGTAGATTTCGGGGAACAAATACATAGTGACAGAAAGGCTTAAATTATACCTTATAGATGGTAACTCCTATGTATACAGGGCCTACCATGCCATAAAGGGTCTTACTAATTCTAAAGGTTTACCAACAGGGGCGATATATGGATTCACTAATATGCTCCTCAAGGTGGTGAGAGAGAAGAAGCCGGATTATATAGCTATCGCCTTTGATTCGCCTGCTCCTACCGAAAGGCATAGACTCTTCGAGGCATACAAGGCCCAGAGACCAAGCACCCCTAATGAACTTATCAACCAGATACCATATATAAAAAGAATCGTTGATGCCTTCAGGATTCCTGTCCTCGAAATAGAAGGTTATGAGGCTGATGATATACTTGCGACCTTAGCGAAAAAAGGAGAAGGAAGAGGTCTCAGTGTAACGATCGTAACAGGAGATAAGGACATCTTCCAGATTGTAGGGCGGAATATAAGAACCTATGACACCATGAAGGATAAGGTATATGAAGAAAAGGATGTATTAGATAAATTCGGCGTTGGTCCTGATAAGGTCGTTGAGGTCATGGGACTCATGGGGGATGCAATAGACAATATCCCTGGAGTTCCAGGAATCGGGGAAAAGACAGCTGTAGAACTTATAAAAGAATTCGGGAGTATCGAAAACCTGCTAAGGAATTTGGAAAAAGTAAAGAAACCGAAACTGAGGGAGGCCCTTAAAATAAATGAAGAAATTGCACGTCTAAGCCATAACCTTGCTACTATCCATAGCGACCTCCCTATCGATATTGACCTCAAGGAGTTATCTATAACTAAACCTGATAACGAAACCCTTCTAAGACTTTTCAGAGAACTCGAATTCTCAAGTCTCCTTAAAACGCTCACACCCCATACAGACCTGGATAAAAGTGAATACAGTAATATCACATCCGAAGATGAATTTCTCAAACTATTAGAAAGAATGAAGGTGAAAGGGGAATTTTCTATAGATATCGAAAGTACTGGCAAGGACCCGATGATCGCAGAGATAGTAGGTATCTCTATCTCGACAGAACCTAACAGCGCCTGTTATATCCCTCTGAGTCATATCTATCCCGACGCCCCTCATCAGCTCAAAAAGGAATATGTCCTGGAAAAACTGAAACCCATCCTCGAAGATGAAACCCTGAGAAAGATCGGTCAGAATATAAAGTATGAGGTAGTCATTCTAAGGAATCATTGTATAGATCTTAAAGGGATCAGTTTTGATACTATGATTGCATCCTATCTCCTTAACCCTGTAAAGCCTGCCCATAACCTCGAGAATATCGCACTGGAGTATCTCGACTACAAGATCCTCACATACGAGGAAGTGGTAGGAAAAGGGAAGAAACAGATAGGATTTGAAAATGTTCCGCTCGATATGGCGACAAAATATTCCTGTGAGGATTCTGATATAACCCTGAGGCTTAAAAGAGTCCTTTCTACACTAATCGATAATAAAGGGCTCATGAAACTTTTCTATGATGTAGAGATGCCTTTACTGAAAGTTCTTGCGGATATAGAGATGAATGGCTTCAAGATAGACAGGGAAATTTTATCTGAGATGTCTAAGGAACTCGAGGGCCAGCTTAATACAATAATCGAAAGGATCTATTTCCTCGCAGGGGAGGAATTCAATATCAATTCTCCAAAGCAACTCTCTGAGATTCTCTTCAGAAAGCTCGGACTTAAACCTACAAAAAGAACAAAGACAGGGTATTCAACGAATGTTGAGGTGCTCGAAGAGCTTTCCTTCCAGCATGAACTTCCAAGGGAAATACTCGAGTATAGAAATCTCTTTAAGATTAAATCTACATATCTTGATACACTCCCCGACCTTATCAATCCAAAGACAGGAAGGATACATACATCTTTAAACCAGACAGTGACAGCAACAGGGAGACTGAGCAGCAGTGAGCCAAACCTGCAGAACATCCCAATCAGGGGTGAACTCGGAAAGAGGATAAGGGAGGCATTCATAGCAGAAAAGGGGAATGCCCTTCTCTCAGCAGACTATTCCCAGATAGAGTTGAGGATCCTTGCACATCTCGCTCAGGATGAGATACTGGTCGGTGCCTTCAAGGGAGGGGAAGATATCCATACAAGGACAGCAACGGAAATATTTGACCTTCCGCCTGAATCTATAACACCTGATATGAGGAGGCAGGCAAAGACAGTCAATTTCGGGATCATCTATGGGATAAGCCCCTACGGACTTTCAGTAGAACTGAGGATACCGTTTGAAAAGGCAAAGGAGTTGATAGAGAGGTATTTCGAAAGACATAAAGGTGTAAAGGATTTTATTGAGAGAAATCTCAAAGAGGCAGAGGAAAAAGGTTATGTAAAAACGATACTCTGCCGTCAGAGGCATATACCGGAGTTGATGAGCCAGAATTCAAATGTGAGGCAATTAGGAGAGAGACTTGCGATTAATACCCCTATTCAGGGTTCTGCAGCAGACCTCATAAAACTTGCTATGGTGAATATTTCGAAGAGGTTTCATGGAATGAATTCAAATGCCAGGATGATCCTCCAGATACATGATGAACTCGTCTTTGAATCTCCCGAAGAAGAGATAGAACAGATTAAAAAGGTAGTGAAAGAAGAGATGGAAGTGGTTATTGAATTCTCGGTGCCGATTAAGGTAGATATCGGGGTAGGAAAGAACTGGAGCGAGGCCCACTAAAAAATGTAAATATCAAAATGAAAAATTCAAGATGGCAGACTAAAAATTTTAAATTTATACGAGGTATATATCAATTATGGAGGTAATAGTTATCGGAGGAGGACCTGCAGGTTCTATTGCAGCAAAGACACTTGCTGAGGCAGGTATAAGGACCTTCCTTATAGAGATGGACCTCAAAAGGGTAAAACCCTGTGGAGGTGGTATCCCTTCTGCTGCATTCGAGGAATTCCGGATACCCGAGGGCATCATTGAGAAAAAAGTGACAAAGATAGGGGCGATATCACCGAGCCTTAAGGAACTGACTATTCCGTTAAGAGGTGGATATCTCGCCATGGTCAGGAGGGAGGTCTTTGATGCATATCTGAGGAAGATGGCAGAAAAGGCAGGTGCAGAACTTATAGAAGGTCTTTTCCTGAACCTGAAGATAGGAAGCAAGATAGAGATAGAGTACAAGAATGGTCAGGGTATAAAAAAACTTGAAGGGGATTTCCTTATCGGTGCAGACGGTGCAAATTCTTCTGTGGCACATGCTATTGGAGCAAAACCACTTGAAAGTTTTCTTGCCTTACAGGAAAGGATAAAGGTTTCATCAGAACAGATGGACTTCTACAGGGATAGATGTGAGTTCTGGTATGGTTCGGAGATCTCGCCTTCTCTCTACGGATGGGTCTTTCCCAAGGGAGATCACCTCTGTGTCGGAACAGCGGTTGATGGCCGGAATTCAAAAGGTCTCTCCTCTTATCTGAAGAGATTCAAGGAGAAACTCGGATGTAGGATAGAAGGTTTTTCTGTTATTAAAAGAGAGGCATCTCCAGGACCTGTTCAGTTAAAAGGCACTATGGTTAGTGGGAAGGTACTGCTATGCGGTGATGCAGCAGGCCTTATACTTCCTGTATCTTCCGAAGGGATATATTATGCAATGAAGAGCGGAAAGATGGCAGCTGAGGAGATTATATCTAAATTCATGGGAGATCCTGAAATAAATTCAGGACTTGATGGATATGCCCAGAAATGGGAAAGATTATATGGGAACAGGTTCCGTCTAATGAAGAGGCTACAGGAGATTTTTTACGAGTCCGATGCGATGAGGGAGAAGCTTGTAGAAATCCATGGGATCAAGGCGATACAGAAGGCATCGATGGCGCTATGGTTGAAGAAGGATTTAGGTCCCCTCACATTATTGGCGTATAAACTTTTATTTAAGATGTACGTAAGATTATAAGGGCAGGCAAAACTGCCACTACTACTACGCGGGGAAAATGTAAAACATTAATGTAGGGATTTGAAGAAATAGTCTATTTCAAATGCTGCAGATTCCAGAGAATCAGAGCCATGGACGGTATTTTTCTCTACATTGGTACCGAAATCCCTGCGGATAGTTCCTGTATCAGCATCTTTTGGATTCGTGGCACCCATTATCTCCCTGTTCTTCCTTATAGCATCATTTCCCTCAAGGACCATGACTACAATCGGTCCTGAGGACATGAAATCTGTGAGACTGTTGTAAAAGGGTCTTTCCTTATGGACAATATAAAATCCCTCTGCCTCCTTCTTGGTGAGATAGACCATCTTTATCGCACTGATCCTTAGTCCATCATTCTCGAATCTCTTTATTATTTCTCCTATGATTCCTTTGGCAACCCCATCAGGCTTTATAATAGAAAGCGTTCTTTCCAATTTTGCCTCAATCTAAATGATCCTTTATTAAACCTACTGATAAGCAATTATAGGTCATAGAAAAAGAGTTGTAAAGAGGTTTTGTGACTGAAACGGCTTGACGGTCTAATCCGAATCTGTTAGAGTAAATAAAAATCTATTCGCTGTATACTGTTTTCAAGAGGGGTGGTAGTTCAGCCCGGTTAGAACGCTGGCCTGTCAAGCCAGAGGTCGCGGGTTCAAGTCCCGTCCACCCCGCCAGACCCAGAATCCTTCAAACTGCAACTATCTTTTAAATACCTCTTAGATATTTCGCTGCATCTTCGGGGAGAACAGGATTTATATGGAACCCAGCACCTATCTCGAATCCCGTAAGGTTTCGTACCCTAGGCATTATCTCAATATGCCAGTGAAAATCATACTGGAGTGTCTGCCAGTAATGCCTCCCTCTTTTTGCTTCAATGTTTGGACCTGTATGTATGACAAAGATATAGTCCGGATCCTTAAGTCCTTTGCTGATCTTGTCCAGTATCTCCCTGAGCATTGATGCAAGAAGGTCATACCTTTCATTCTGTTCAAAGAAGACCTCATGAGTCTTTGGAGTAATCCATGCCTGGAACGGATATATGGAGGCAAAAGGAGAAAAGCAGAGGAAGTGATCATTTTCAAGAATTATTCTTTCTTCATTTTTTATTTCCTGTCTTATGATATCACAGTAAATACACCTTTCCTTTATTTTATAATAATACTTAGATCCTTCTAACTCTTCCTTTATTCTTCCCGGAGTAACAGGGGTGGCTACAATATGGGAATGGGAATGTTTTATCGATGCCCCTACAGATGGACCGTAGTTTTTATAGACCAGTATATACCTAAACCTTCGATCTTTTTTTAGATCCAGTACCCTTTCCCTATATGCCCATAGAATATCCTCCACCTCTTTATTATCCAGAGTGAGTAATGTCCTGTTGTGTAGAGGGGTCTCTACGACTATTTCGTGGGCGCCGATTCCGCCCAGCTTATCATACATACCTACAGCCTTACCATCCAGTTCTCCATGGATCTGGAAGATCGGGAATTTATTCGGGACTACCCTTATCTTCCAGCCTGGCCCATTTGGTATTCCTCCTTTCCTGAAGGCCAAAATCTCAGATGGTGCATCGTTTTCGTTTCCTTCGCAGAAAGGGCATGGTTGTATATCTTCGATAGGCAGGGGCCTCTTGCTTTCCCATCCATCCAGAAGTCCCTCTATGGATGTACCATTCTTAACCATTACAACCCAGACACCTGTTATTGGCCCTCTTCTAAGTTCATTCTCCATTCTAACCTCCCGATAGATAAATTCAGGGTAATGTTTTTAATAATTATAGCATAATAATCGTAGAGATTACGCCAGACGTTAGAATTATTATTAAACTTGACATTCCTCTGATTAAAATCTTATATTAGGAAATTATTAATTTTATAATACATCTTTCATTGTTATTCTGTGTTTAGCACATACCTTGATTTCCTTCAATATCTAAAAAGGTGAAAAATGGCAAGCAAACATAAGATTCCACGCTCATCCTGGAGGGCATATATAGAAAGCGCCTTCTATGCCAATTCTGTGAGGAAGACGAATATGGCTGAACTCTACAGTCTTGGCATCAAACAGCCAGAGGTTGTCGTAACCTCTCACCCTATGTATAAACCCCTGCAGTTCGGTCTCCCTAAGAACGCAAAGGTACTGGTATCGAACGATGGTGGCATAGTAGGTAGAACAGCGAGGGCAAGGCGTCTTGTCAGGGAGATGGGCAAAGAAAAAGACAGGTTTCTCGGACTTTTGGGTGAGGCAATTTATAATTTTAATCGTCGTTCTGGTTTATGGCTTGAAGGGATCGTGGGGCTCCATCAGGACTTCATGATAAAGGCCCACATTTTAAGCCCTGAGACAGACGCAAAGAATATGCTTGACTGGGGAATTAATTTTACACCTTGGATGAAGCCCTGGACTGATCTCTATAAAAAATCAAGGCTATTAGATGAACCTGATATACTTATATTCGCTGACCCTGAATGGTCACATCCCGATTTCCCCAATGGTCTCGTAATTATAGATGAGGAGAATAACTGTATTGCCATACTCGGTCTCAGATACTTTGGTGAAAGGAAAAAGGGCACACTCACCATCGCTTGGACAATTGGTGTCCGCCAGAATATGGTCGCATGCCACGGAGGTATCAAGAAGATAGGGAATAAACCGCCTGTGGCTGTATTCGGTCTTTCCGGTTCTGGAAAATCTTCCATAACAAACAGCCATGACCATGCAGGTACTTTAAAGAAAAATGAAAAGGTAAATGTGATCCACGATGATGCCTTTTTGATAGACCTTGAACATAACTTCACCGTTGGTCTTGAACCTGCACTTTTTGACAAAACAGACGCGGTAAAATTTGATGACCCTGGTATAAAGTACTTCTACACTGCGCAGAATGTGGGTACCACAATGCTCCCCGATGGAAAGAGGAAGATGGTCTTTGAAGATATAAGAAACGAAAATGGCCGATGTCTTAAATCAAGGGATATGTTCAATCACACCAATTCCTGCGAAAGACCAGGCATGGTAATATGGCTCCAGAAAGATACAAGTCTTCCACCGATATGCAAGGTCAATTCGGTCGGGCTTGCAGTCGCAATGGGAGCATCCCTGAGCACATTGCGCGCAAAGGGAGTTGAGAACGTCGATCCTAAAGAATTCGAAAAACTCGTAATAGAGCCCTTTGCAAACCCCTTCAGGATACATCCCCTTATGGTAGACTGCCAGCAGTTTAAAAAACTCTTCAAACTCGGTACAGAATGCTATATATTGAATACCCATGCCTTCGGTCTACCACAAAATCTTATAGATATCCCGAAGGAACTTTCCCTTAATATCGTTACCGAACTTGTTAGGGATAACATCGAATGGAAGGAGTGGAAGGCATTCGAAGGGCTCCTCCTCCCGAAAAATGGCAATGATCTTTTTGGCCCTGATTATGATAAGAAATACAAACCCACAAAGGATCAGGAATGTCTCAGATATCTCCGTGACAGGATGCAGGACAGGATTACCTATCTCTCAAATAAGAGGGACATCGAACATGACATGGAGAGCGCCTTTATAGACCCTCTCGTTGCGGCAAGGACTGTGATTGACAACATACTCCATCCTATATAAGGAGAAACTTGGATCCTTATTCAATACTAAAAAATCTCTCTATTGCAGCAATACCCCTTCTTTTCGCAATTATCTTTCATGAGATTGCCCATGGCTGGGTAGCGAATAGACTCGGCGACCCCACAGCAAAACAAATGGGCAGGCTTACCATAAACCCTATCGTTCATATAGACATCTTTGGCACAATAATTATGCCAATAATCCTTTTAATCTTCAGCCATGGGAATTTTTCTTTCGGTTATGCAAAGCCCGTACCTGTGAACCCCTTTAATCTCAGAAACCCGAAGAGGAATATGGCGATAGTATCCTTCGCAGGTCCTGCAACAAATATTTTCCTCGCTGCCATAAGCATCCTTCTTGTTATAATCATCGCTGCACTTCAGTTGTCTACCCTTCTTCCCCAGTTTTTAGCCTCAAAACTCCTAATTCCTGTCTCACAGATGCTGAGTTTCAGTGCGACAATAAATATTTTCCTCGCTGCCTTTAATCTCATACCTATCCCTCCCCTTGATGGTGGAAGGGTTCTCATAGGACTGCTCCCTGACAGATATGCCTATAGTTTTTCAAAAATAGAGCCTTATGGATTTATGATCGTTTTTGCACTGATAATCCTGGGGATAACAGATTATTTCGTTATCCCTGTAGCAACTGTCATAAGGGGTCTTTTAATCCTTATCTTTTCTCCTCTCAGGGTACTTCTATGAAAGGAAGGGTCTTAAGCGGGATGCAGCCGAGCGGAAAACTCCACCTCGGTAACCTCTTCGGAGCTTTGCAGAACTGGGTAAGACTTCAGGAAGAGTACGACTGTTTTTATTTTATTGCTGACTGGCATGCACTCACATCAAATTATGCCGATGTAAGTGAGATCAGGTCTAATATAAAGGATATACTCATTGACTGGTTAGCAGCAGGACTTGATCCAAAGAAGTCAACCATCTTTATACAGTCCAGACTGCCTGAACATGCGGAGCTTCACCTTCTATTATCCATGATAACTCCCCTCCCTTGGCTCGAAAGGGTTCCAACCTATAAAGAAAAACAGGATGAGATCAAGGATAGAGATCTTTGTACCTACGGTTTCTTAGGTTATCCAGTGCTTCAGGCAGCGGATATATTAATCTACAGGGCAGGGTATGTTCCTGTCGGAGTTGATCAATTACCCCATCTCGAAATTACGAGGGAGATAACGAGACGTTTCAACAACTTCTATGGTCATATTTTCCCTGAGCCTCAGGCCTTGCTTACCGAGTATCCAAAGATAATCGGGATTGACGGAAGAAAGATGTCCAAAAGCTACGGGAATGCCGTCTTTTTATCGGATATCCCTGAAGAGGTGGAGAGAAAAATGAAGATAATGATCACAGACCCTGCAAGGGCAAGAAGAACTGATCCTGGGAATCCAGATGTCTGTCCCCTCCACAGCCTCCATAAGGTATTTGGCAAAAAGGATGATATTGAAAGGATAGACAGAAATTGCAGGGATGCCTCGATAGGATGTACTGACCACAAAGATATGCTTATCAAGGAAGCCCTTGCTATCCTGAAGCCCTTTTCTGAAAAGAGGAAGGAACTTGAAGCACGTCCGGACCAACTTGATAAGGTCATAGCCTCTGGTGTTGAAAAGGCAAAGGCTGTTGCCTCTGAAACAATGGCGATGGTACGGGAGGCAATGAAGATATAGGAATATGCAAAGTTCATCTGGAGAGCCACTTTATAAAGTAAAACTCGAGGTCTTCGAAGGCCCCTTAGATCTGCTTCTTCACCTTATAAAAGAGAATGAAATAAATATCTATGACATCCCTATAGCCCTGGTCACCCAGCAATATCTTGAATATCTTGAAATTATGAAGGAGCTTAATATCGAAATTGCCGGCGAATTCCTTGTAATGGCTGCAACACTGATCCATATAAAGTCTAAAATGCTCCTACCTCCTTCAGAGGAAAAAGATGAAACTGAAGAAAAGATGGAAGACCCGAGGGCAGAGCTTGTCCAGAGACTCCTCGAGTATAAAAGATTCAAAGAGGCCGCCGAGGAACTTACATCAAGAGAACAATACTGGCGTGATGCCTTCTCAAGGCAACCACAAAAACCTGAGCATTTAATCGCAGATGGAGAACCTCTGATTCTGGGTCTAAATCTCTTCGACCTCTTGACCTCATTAAAAAAAGTCCTTGAGAAGATTCCTGAGAAGGCCTTTTATGAAGTTACAAGGGAGGAATTGAATCTCAAGGATAAGATATCGATGATACTCGACACCTTACAGGGGAAAAAGAGTATAACTTTCTATGAGCTCTTTGCTAAGGATGTTACAAAGGCTGAGGTTATTATAACATTCCTTGCCCTCCTCGAGATTATCCGTCTGAAACTTGTAAGGATCTTCCAATCAGAGGATTTCGGAGTTATAAGAATATCGAGTGTAGACTGAAACCTTGATCTCGTTCAGTCTCTATCAGAAAGGGAACCCTTCCCTTTTTCTTTATTCACTCAGGTAGGTATTCCCAGTTTGGGAAGTATATATCTCTGGAGGATATACCAGACTGCTAAAAACCCAATGGTGAAAAGTATCTCTTTCATAATTCAATACCCCTCTTTTTTGTATTATAAGAAAGTCTGCGGAAAAGATAAAGAGATTTATAAAAACATCTTGAAAATTACTCATATCTTGTGTTAGTATCTTTTCGTTATGCCTATCTATGAGTATGAATGTATCCAATGCGGAAATCGATTCGAGGTTATCCAGAAGATTAGCGATGAGCCTTTGAGCACATGCAGTAAATGTTCTGGAGAACTGAAGAAGGTTCTATCCCAGACCGGTTTCGTCCTGAAAGGCTCTGGCTGGTATGTTACCGATTACCCTTCTGAGGCAAGGAAAAAGGCAATGGAATCAGAAAAGCCAAAGGAAGATAAGCCAAAGGAAGATAAGCCAAAGGAAGAAACAAAATCCACCCTGACCGAAAAGTCTGGTCCAAAAGAACCTGCAAAGGTCAATAAGTAATGGTGTTACATGGGTAATAACTATGCCCAGAGCACATGTACACCTTCCCTATAAAAAACTCTTAGAAAATATCAATTATGTGAGAGAAAGAAAGTTAGATCTCGAGATCTATTTCGATTCCCTGGCCCTCGATAATATTTCCGGGAAAGATATCCATAACCTCAAGTGGTCCCTTGACTGGAATCCCAACCTCTCCCTCCACGGTCCTTTTATGGATATGAGCCCTGGAGGTATGGACGAAAAGGTCAGGAGGCTTACCCTCGAAAGATTCCTCCATTTAGTAGAAATCGCAGAGGTCTTCAAACCAAAAGTACTTATTTTCCATCCCGGTTATGACATGTGGCGATTTCACGGACACGAAGACCAGTGGCTTGAGAATAGCTTAAAGACCTGGAGCCAGGTTCTCGAGAGTGCCAGAAAAACCACAGCATCAATAGCCATAGAGAATGTCTTTGAAGAAGATCCAGCAACCATTGAAGATCTTATTAAGGAAATCGACTCCGACAGGTTCGGATTCTGTCTCGATACAGGCCACTTCCATCTTTTCTCAAAAAAACCCCTCAAGGAATGGATTGATAGATTAGGCCACCGCCTTATCGAAGTTCATATTCATGACAATAATGGGATTGAGGATGAACATCTTGCTATTGGAGATGGGAAGCTGGATTTCGACCTTTTCTTCAGACTTCTAAAGGGCTTTCAGAATATGCCCCTCCTCACCATAGAGGTTCGAAGCAAAGAGGCTGTGGAAAAGAGTATCGAGAAGATCAAGTCTTTTTTGTAACTGCTACTGCACCCTCCATGAAAAAGGTAGTGTAGCTCTATTTCAGTCTCTTCTCGATCTTCGCCCAGGTGTCGCGAAGGGTGGTGGCTCTGTTAAATACAAGTTTCCCTCCTGAAGAATCGGGATCGACACAGAAATACCCCTGCCTTTCAAACTGGTATATGTCCCCTGGTTTTGCATGGGCAAGATAAGGCTCGACCTGGCATGACAGTAGAATCTCAAGAGATTTTGGATTCAGGTCTTTCTTAAAATCTTCTCCGGGAGAAGGTACTGCAAAAAGGTGGTCGTAGAGCCTTGCCTCTGCCTCGATGGAATGAGAGGCCGAGACCCAGTGAATCGTTGCCTTGACCTTCCGTCTGTCAGGGGAATCTCCGCCACGTGTTGCAGGATCATAGGTGCAGTGAAGCTCGATAATCTCTCCGTTTTTATCTTTTATGACGTCAACGCATTTGATGAAATAGGCATACCTGAGCCTTACCTCTCTGCCAGGCGCAAGACGGAAGAACTCCTTCGGTGGTTCTTCACGGAAATCATCCTGTTCAATATACAGCACCCGTGAGAAGGGTATCTTTCTTGTCCCCATGCTCGGATCCTCGGGGTTATTTATCGCATCGAGTTCTTCAACTTGATTCTCTGGCTGCTCTTCTGGCTGACCCTCAGGATAATTTACTATCACGAGCTTCAGGGGTTTCAGTACTGCCATCACTCTCTGTGACCGCTTATTCAGGTTTTCTCTCAGGCAGAATTCGAGGAGCGCCATGTCCACAGTGCTATCCCTTTTTGCAACACCGATTCTGTCGCAGAAGTTTCTTATCGCTTCGGGTGTATATCCGCGCCTTCTTAGCCCGGAAAGTGTCGGCATCCTCGGGTCATCCCAGCCTCTGACGTTGCCTTCCTGCACAAGCTGGATGAGTCTCCTTTTGCTTAGCACAGTATGGCTGAGATTGAGGCGTGCAAATTCTATCTGCTGTGGATGATAGACACCGAGCTGGTCAAGAAACCAGTCATACAGAGGGCGGTGGTCCTCGAACTCAAGGGTGCAGATCGAGTGGGTGATCCCTTCTATCGAATCGGAGAAACAGTGGGCATAGTCATACATCGGATAGATGCACCATTTATTCCCTGTCCTATGGTGTTCTGCATGGAGGATCCTGTACATAACAGGGTCGCGCATGTTGATATTCCCTGACTTCATATCTATCTTTGCCCTGAGGGTTCGTGAGCCGTCAGGGAATTCTCCTTTACGCATCCTCTCGAAGAGGTCAAGGTTTTCCTCAACCGAACGGTTTCTGTAGGGGCTCTCCTTCCCTGCTTCCATGAGGGTTCCCCTGTACTCCCTTATCTCGTCAGAGCTAAGGTCACAGACATAGGCCTTGCTTTTTTTTATAAGCTCTACTGCGTATTCATAGAGATTCTCAAAATAATCCGATGCATAATATTCTCTTTCCTGCCAGTCAAAACCGAGCCAGGAAACATCCCTTTTTATGGATTCTACATATTCTACCTCTTCTTTCGTTGGATTTGTGTCATCGAAACGGAGGTTACAGAGCCCATTGAATTCCCCTGCTATTCCAAAATTTAGGCATATGGACTTTGCATGTCCTATGTGCAGATATCCGTTTGGCTCAGGAGGAAACCTCGTATGAACCATTCCGTCATACTTATCGTTCTTCAGGTCTTCCCTGATGATCTCCCTTATAAAATCGACAGGTCTTTCCTTGTTTTCCATATTTAACCAGATGAAGCTTGTGGGGTTTTATTTAATTACTTTTATGGGTAAATACCTTTTATAATTTTCAAAATCTTTATCAGTTGTAAAGATAATAAGATTTTCTAAATGTGAAACTGCACATATTAAGAAATCTATCGTTGATCCCTGGATACCTTTATTACGGCATATGTTACTGAATTCCGCAGCTTTTATAAAATGTTTAGTTTTAAGACCAACATCTTCAAATGCTGAGAGAAAATCTTTTAATTTATTGAATTGAGAGGTATCGGATATCCCGGATAGTATTTCCTGACGAATTGGGCCTATCATAACTACTCTACCATCCGTGATAAAATCCTTTAATTTACATGGTAATTCTGGATCAGGAGATTTATACCGAAGCACCTGAGACCAGATACAGGTATCTACAAGAATTTTCATCTTTTCCTTGATTTTTTGTAATCATAGGTTTTATCAAATTCAATCTTGCCAAACAGGTCAAGAATCTCTATCTGTTTTCTGTGTGCAATATACTCCTTTAACGCCGTAGTTACAGCTTCCTTTTTAGTCTTATGGTGTCCTGCCTTTTGTGCCTGAATAATTAATTTGTCGTCCAATGCCAGATTAGTCGCCATGTTACACCTCCTTTTACACAAAAAATAACACATTGTAATGTGTAAATCAAGATTAAACTAATTTATCTCTAGCGATCAAAATTAGTAGGGTGGTTGACCACCCTCACCCGATTACCTTTATCGCCTTCTCAAGTCTCTTAATAACCTTTTCCTTCCCCACGATTTCGAGGACCTCAAAGATCCCAGGGCTTTCTGTTCCGCCTGTGATGGCTACTCTGACAGGCTGGGCGAGGGATGCGAGCTTGATATTATGTTTCACGATTATCGATTTGAATATATTTTCAAGCTCTGACGCAGAAAAGTCTGTGAGGGACTCAAGATTGTCTCTGAGTTCAATCAATAAGCCACGAGATTTCTGGTTTAAAAATTTTGTCTTTGCCTTTTCATCATAGTCAACATATTCGATAATATAGAATCTGAGGGACTTTGAGAGTTCTTCAATGGTCTTTGCTCGCTCTTTAAGGGTTAAGACCGCCTTTGACAGCCATTTCATGTCGAAAGGCTCACCTTCTGAAATGATTCCTTTTTTTATAAGAAAGGGAATCACCATCCGGGCCAGTTTTTCAGAGTCGGCATTCATTATATACTGGCTGTTCAGCCACAAAAGTTTTTCAGGGTTGAATACTGCAGCCGATTTCCCTATATTCTCTAAAGAGAACTTTTCTATCAGTTCTTCCTTTGAGAATATCTCCTGGTCACCGTATGACCATCCGAGTCGTGCAAGGTAGTTAAGCATCGCCTCCGGGAGATAACCCATTTCCTTATACGCTATCACTGATGTAGCCCCATGTCTTTTTGATAGTCTTGTCCTGTCTGAGCCCAGGATCATAGGGAGGTGGGCAAATCTTGGTGGTTCATATCCGAGGCCATGATAGAGCTGTATCTGTCTCGGTGTATTATTGAGATGATCATCCCCTCTGATAACATGGGTTATCTCCATAGAGGTATCATCGACAACAACAGAGAAATTATAGGTGGGAAACCCGTCAGAACGGAGAATGATAAGGTCATCGAGCTGGATATTATCAAAGACTACCCTTCCACGGATAAGGTCGTCAACAACTGTCTGTCCTTCATCTGAAGAAATAAAGCGTATTGCACGGGGCTTACCCTCTAAGGGTGACTTGAGATTCTTACATCTCCTGTCATACCTGGGTACCTTCCCTGAGGTGATCGCCTCCTTCCTCCTTGTATCGAGTTCCTCAGGTGTACAGTAACAGTAGTATGCCTTTCCTTCTCTTAGAAGGGCCTCTGCCTTTTCTCTGTAAATATCCAGTCTCTCTGTCTGGAGGTAGGGCCCTTCATCCCATTCAAGTCCAAGCCATTTCATGCTTTCTATTATTGCCTCAATAGATTCTTCTGTAGAACGGCTCCTGTCTGTATCTTCTATCCTTAGAACGAAATTCCCCCCATGATGTCTCGCGAAGAGAAAATTAAACAGGGCAGTCCTCACCCCACCGATATGGAGATGTCCCGTTGGGCTTGGTGCAAATCTTACACGAACTTCATTCTTATTCATGAAACCATTCTAATTTATTTCAAATGACTTTAGTAATATCGTCATTCCTGCGAAGGCAGGAATCCAGTTATTAAGCTCCAGCAAATATTTATTCTCTGGATGCCCACTTCCGTGGGAATGACAGAAAAACAGACAGCCGAGACGGCCGTCCTACCCAAATATGGGTGATTGTTTTAGCATCAGTAGGACAGGCGTCTCGCCTGTCAGTGAACTATAACATTCTTTCTGAATCTTATCAAGAATGGAAGGAAAGGGAAGGCAGGGAGAAATTTCCCTGCCCTATTCTTTATTTGAGAAACTTAAATGGATCAAGGAAAAAGACAATCAATACAACTACGAGGGCGTATATTGCGAGGGATTCTATCATAGCAAGGCCGATAACAAGGGTCATCGTAATCTTACCCGAGGCACCTGGGTTACGTGCAATTCCTTCAACAGCCTTCCCGATGCCTATGCCCTGAGCAATGCCCGTTCCAAAGGCAGCAATACCTATTGCCAAACCGCAGGCCAATACCGCCATAGTAAAGTAACTAATCGTTCCTTCAGATTTAGCAGCCTCTTGAGCGAAGGCTAAGGGTGACATAAAACTAAAAAGGATTAAGAAGATGAGGGTTACTATTAAGGTTTTTTTCATAATTCTCCTCCTTTCCGTAGGAATTTAATCTCCTTCATGTTCTTCTGCCTCCGCGGCACCTGCCAGATAAAGGGTCGACAGCAGGAGAAAAACAAATGCCTGAACCACACTCACAAGTACACCAAGAGCCAAGATGGTAGTTGGTAAAATCATAGGTACAAGTATAGCAAGTATCAAAAGGATCATATGTTTTGAGATCATATTCCCGAAGAGCCTTACAGAAAGGGTGACAGGTCTTGCGAGATGGGCTATAATCTCGATAATGAAGATGAGTAGCATAAGAGGTATAGCCGGTATGGACCTTATTGGTCCAAAAAAATGTCCGAAGTATTTTAAACCATGGATCCTGATTCCGAGGAAATGTGTGGAAAGAAACACACAGACAGCCATGGCAGCATTCGTATTCAGATTACTTGTGGGTGATTCAAAGCCAGGTACAAGGCCCATAAGATTACATATAAGAATATAGAAACCCAGTGTCCCTATTAAGGGGAAGAAAATCCTGTTAGCCCTATGGCCCATATTCCCCTCGGTAAAGTTATAGAGACCCTCAATCGCAATCTCTGCAACATTCTGAATTCCAGAAGGAAGGAGTGCGAGTCTTTTCCTCACAATGATAGAGAAGGCGATAAGAATAACCATCGCAACCCAGGAATAGGTCACATAAGGCGGGACACCATTTATATGGAATATTAAAGGCGCTTCTTCCATACTAAAACATTAGAATTCATAGATCCCAAAAGTGAGGGGATAATAATTTATCTATTTTTATATGTCAAGGAAAAATTCTTTATGGTATAATTTACATTACTTATAGGAATAATTCTTAAAGGGATCATTCTTTGGAAGACATTAAGTTCAAATATTTTATTATCCTTTCACTAATTCTACACCTTTTCCTTCTGGTTGTTTTCAGGTTAAATTTCCAGAAAAAGGTAGAAGAGTTCAGACCGACCTATGTGCGGATTGTAGAACTTCCATTTCTGGGCAACTTCCCTGAAAGGGAGGCTGAGACAAATCCTATTGCAAAGTCAAAAAGTAAAGGAATCCTTGACTCCATAATGCCATCCCTGCAGAACCTTTCAGAGAAATCTGGAGAGAATAAGAGATCAGAAGGCAGTGGATCGGAAAAATCAGGCGCCCAAAATCCGTCTGTCACCCCTGCTCCTCCACTCCGTAGTCCTTCAGAAAAGGGCATAAGGGGACTTCCGCTTCTGACAGACAAGGATCTCGATAAGTTTGCAAAATTTGAGGACACATATTTAAAAAAGAAAGAAAAAAGTATCACCCTCGATACTGATGAATTTAAGTATCTATCCTATCTCGAAAGGCTCAAAAGCCGTATTGAGTTCATCTGGAAATACCCGGAAATGGCAAGATTGAATCATCTCTCCGGAGAACTCTATATAAGGTTCGCAATCCTTAAGAATGGAAGATTAGGAGATGCCCAACTCCTGAGGTCTTCTGGTTATAAAGTCCTGGATGATGCAGCGCTGCAGGCCCTTAAAAATTCTGACCCATTCTGGCCTTTGCCAGAAAACTGGGATTTGGAGAACCTTACTATAACAGGACATTTTATATATTACCTGGGAGGGATTTATTTGAGATAAGAGACTGAAGAAATAAGTTTGCTTTGTCGTCACATTTCGAAGATTCCCCGCAGTTTGCTGCGGGGAGATCCAATTTAAAGGAGCCGTTTTATGAAAAGTATCTTTATGATTGTATTAACTATATTCTGTGTTTATGTCACAGCCTCTTATGGTGGCATCGAGATTGACAGGATTGTGGCTATCGTAAATAACGAGATTATCACACTGGGTGAGCTGGAGAAGATTGTTTCCATCGAATCTAAGGAAGCCATGAAAGGTATCGGTGATGATAAAAAACTGAAGGTTGAAGAAAAACTCAGAAAAGAGGTCCTGAAGGAACTTATAGAAAGGCGCCTTCAGCTCCAGACGGCTAAGAGACTGGGGATAAATGTCTCAAAAGAGGAGGTGAAGGAAGCCATTGAGGGAATAAAAAAGAAAAACGCCCTCGATGATGCCAACTTCGAAAAGGCTCTGGCAAAAGAAAATATGACCCTTAAGGAATATGAAGAACAGCTCAGGAATCAGTTAATAATGACTAAACTTTTTAACCATGAGGTGAGATCAAAGGTGGTAATAGCCGAGAAGGATATAGCATTGTTCTATGAAAATAATAAGAAAGATTATCTCCTTATAGATCATGTAAAGGCGAGCCATATATTCTTAAAAATCCCTGAGAAGGCAGGGGAAAAGGAAAGAGATGAAATTAAAGTAATCCTCGAAGGAATCCTGAAAAAACTCAAGGGCGGGGATGACTTTGGAGAACTCGCAAGGGTTTATTCGCAGGGTCCTACTGCAGGCTCTGGCGGCAGTCTCGGAATCCTCAGAAAGGGAGAGATGACACCAGAACTTGAAAAGATAGCTTTTTCACTGAAAAGCGGTGAGATGAGTGACCCTATCTGGACTTCAGACGGTGTTCATATCCTCAAGATCGAGGAAAGGGCTGAAGGCAACTACAGACCTTTAGAAGAGGTCAAGGAGGAAATAAGAAAAGTCCTTATAGAGAAGGAGGCTGAAAATAGATACAGGGAATGGATAAGCAGCCTCAGGGACAATTCCTTTATAGAGATACGATTGTAAAGCGATTTGAAAAGTATAGAGCCATATGGTATAGTCTATAAATTAACAGTATCCATTCTCAAAGAGATATAATGCTCAAAGTTCAAAGGTAATCGATATATTCTGAGGGAATAAATCTTGCTATATGACATCTTAGCAGTAACGGTTACGATAGCTCTATTAGCCTTAACAATTTATCTCATACCTATGGTTAAAGAGTTGAAGAAAACAGCCATCTCAGTCAGGAGGTTTTTTGATAATACAGAAGAAAACCTGGGACCTCTCATAAAGGAACTAAAAGAGACTGCCTCTCAGGCTAATAGAATTTCTACAGGGGCAAGGGAAGGTGTGGATAAGATGCTTAACTTCCTGGAAATAATAGAAGATACAGGAAAGACCATCAAATCAATAAATTCAGTCGTAAGGAACACAGGTAATACATTACTTATAACTTTAACCGCATTGGGATTCGGTATCAGAAAGGGATTGATTGTTTTCTTAAAGGGATTTTTAAAAGGAGGTGACAAAGATGGGAGATGACAGAGGTTTCTCTGCGGGAACGGTATTTATGGCATTTATTTTTGGTGGGGCTATAGGTGCTGGATTAGCCCTGCTCCTGGCTCCCCAGTCAGGGAAAGAGACGATGGAAAAACTGAAGGGATTAACTGAAGATGTAACGGAGAAGGCATCCCGGTATGCAGATCAGATCAAAGAAAAAGTAAATTCTGCAATCGAAGAAGGAAAGGGATTGATGGGAGAGAAAAAGTCTATCATTACTACCGCTATAGAGGCGGGAAAAGAGGCAATGGAAAAGGAGAAAGAGCGACTCATAAAGGAAAAAGATAAGGCAGGGATATAATTAGGTATCTTGCTGTGAATGATACAATCAAATCCTACATTAAAGGGCTTTCCCTTCCTGTCTTTATAGCAACAATCGCCTATCTTTTTTCGAGTTTCCATCCAGCACTCGATTCCCTGGTTGTTGCCATCCTTCTGGGTATCATCCTGGGAAATCTCATCAGGGAACGAGAACCTGTAGAAAAGGGGATAAAATTAGCTTCGAGAGTCTTTATTCCTCTTGGGATTACCTTATACGGAAGTCAATTAAATTTCTATACCCTTCTACCCTATTATAATTCCTTTAGAGTAATCTTCTTGATAGCGATTTACTTCACAGTTATACTCTGGCTTTCAAGAAGACTTTCAATATCGAAGAATACAGGACTGCTCATTGCCTGCGGTTCAGTGATATGCGGGGCATCTGCTATAGTTGTACTTTCACCTGTAATAGCAGCCAGAAAGGAAGAGACCTCAATTTCCCTGATATCCATCACGATCGTAGGCCTGACAGGTGTTATCTTTTATCCTGTTATCCAGGGATGGTTTTCAATTCCTTTAGAAGCTTATGCCTTTCTGTGTGGGTCTACATTACAGCAGATCGGACAGGTAAAGCTGGCTGCCTCTGCCTTAGGGGTCTTTAAAGAGGCCCTTCAGGTAAAGCTACTCAGGGTAGCGATGTTGGCCCCTCTCGCACTTACACTATCCCTAACCTACAAAAAGGTAAGAAAAGAAAAAAGCTACTATACACCATGGTTTATATTAACATTCATTCTGACAGCGATCCTCTTTAATATCATTCCAGACCTAAACACCTTAAGCGTAAAGATAGAACCCTTTATTACTTTTATATTCAGTATCGCTATTGCAAGCATCGGCCTTTCAATCGATTTAGAAGCAGTAATTGAAGAAGGACCCAGACCATTGATTATCGCCTTTCTGGGATGGATTGCTGCCATCTCTGTCTTTACAGCCATTTACTTCTTTACAGGTAATATTGGATGGTAAGAAATAAAATGATATTGAAATTTAATGAGTGATAGGCATTGAATAAGAGAACGGTTTTAGTTGTTGATGACGAAGAAGTAGTTGGTAACCTCTGTGCCCAGATACTTATCGAAGAAGGCTATGATGTTACTACTGTTAATGAGGGTACCAAAGCGGTAGAAGAGGCAAAAAGGAATTCCTTTGATCTGCTTCTCACTGATCTGAATATGCCCGGAATGAGTGGCCTGGAGGTCTATCAGGCTGTAAAGAAGATTAGGGATGATATAACGACTGTGGTAATTACCGGTCAGGGAACCATAGAATCAGCCATAGAGTCTTTAAAAATGGGAATAGAAGGTTTTGTCCTTAAGCCATTCAAACGCAATGAATTGATAAATATGGTTGAAAATGCCCTTGAGAAGGGACGCCTTATAAAGGAGAATATGCGGTTGAAAGCACTGATACCACTCCTTGAGGTCAATAGGGTATTGATTAAGGACATGCGGCAGGATGATATATTCGATGCAATAATGAAGGTTGCACTTTCAGAGATTAAGGCAGACAGGATCTCAATAATGCTTTTAGACGAGGGTACACAGGAGCTTGTTGTAAGGGCATCGAGCGGAATGTTTTCTGAAAGGGTAAAAGGGTCAAGGACAGGGATAGGGGAAGGTATTTCGGGCTGGGTTTTACGAACAGGTGAAGGAATTGTCGTTAATAATGAAGGCTATAGCAATCCTGCATTAAAAGACGCAATAGGACTTCACGAAATAAATGCAGGCATGTGTGTGCCTCTTATAATAAAGGGGAAAAACCTCGGCGTCATAAACATCAGCAAGATTGACCAGCTCTCTCCCTTTACAAAGGGCGATCTCGATCTATTCTCGATTATTGCAGGACAGCTGACTGTCTCTCTGGAAAACAACAAACTCTATGAAGAGATCAGAGAAAATTACTTTAAGACCATTTCGGCCCTCGCTGCCGCAATAGAGGCAAAAGATCCTTATACAAAAGGCCATTCGGCACAGGTTGCAAAATATGCCATCGCAATAGCTGGGGAGATGGGACTGTCAAAAGAAAAGATAGAAGAGATGCATATAGCCGGTATCCTCCATGATGTAGGAAAGATAGGGATTAAAGAGCAGGTACTCTATAAACCCGGTAAGCTCACCAACAAAGAGTATAATATAATGAAAGAGCATCCGCTCCACGGGGAAAGGATACTTCAACCAATAGGTTTCTCGGAAGAAATCACAAAATCTATCCGTCACCACCACGAACGTTATGATGGAAAAGGTTATCCTGATGGTCTGAAGGGAGAAGAGATATTTCTTGGGGCAAGGATTCTCTGTGTTGCAGATACCATCGAGGCTATGACCTCAAAGAGATACTACAGGGATGTCCTCTCTATAACAAGGGTAATCAAAGAACTCAGGAAATTTTCAAAGACCCAGTTCGATCCCTCTATTGCTGAAGTAGCTCTCAGACTCATAGAAAAAAAGACAATCCCTGTTTAAGACAGGTTGGATCTTTTCCTATAGTCCCTGAAGATGTATTGAAAAACCTCTGTAGTTATGTTATTTTAAAAATTGAAACCAAGCCAATTCTGGAGATTAAAGAAAATATGGAAAAGAAAAAGATTTACATTATAGACGTTACGAACAGGGATGGGGTGCAGACATCGAGAATACTTCTGCCGAAACTATCGAAGACCATGCTGAATATCTATCTCGATGATATGGGTATTTATCAGAGCGAGATCGGTTTCCCTACAATAAAACATGAGATAAACTATATTAACGGTAATCTCGAACTTGTGAAAAACGGAGTCATTAAGAGGCTCCATCTTGAAGGCTGGTGCAGGGCGATCCCTGAGGATGTAAAGCTCACATTCAAAAACTGTCCCGAGATAAAACATCTGAACATCTCTATATCCACATCTGAGATAATGATTCAGGGAAAGTTTCAGGGAAGAAAGGTATTCAGGGACATCATCAAATCAGCTGTCGATGCTGTGAAGGTTGCAAAAGAACTGGGTGTGGAAACTATAGGGATTAATGCAGAGGACGCATCGAGGACAGAGCTTGACAAACTGATAGAATTTGCCCATGCAGGAAAAGAAGCAGGTGCTGACCGCTTCAGATACTGTGATACCCTCGGTGCAGATGACTCGATAACCATATATGAAAGGATCAAGGCACTTGCAATGGCAGCCAGGTTTCCCATCGAGATGCACTGTCATAATGACCTCGGTATGGCTGAGGCTGTATCAGTGGCAGGTGCCCAGGGTGCTATCGAAGGTGGCGTTGATGCCTATATAAATACAACAATCAACGGCTATGGTGAGCGCTGTGGTAACTGTGACCTCGTTTCCACCATCCTTGCACTCAAATTCTCCCATGGTTTGACCGAAAAGGTCCATCTTGATGAACATGTTGATTTGAAAAAGACATGGAAGCTTGCGAGGTACGCATCATATGCCTTCAATCTACCTATTCCGATAAATCAACCCGGTGTTGGAGCCAATGCCTTTGCCCATGAGTCTGGTATACATGCTGATGGGGCTTTAAAAGACAGGAGGAATTATGAGTTGTATGACCCTGAGGATGTCGGTAGAGGTGAACCGGAACTCCTCGAAACAGGAAGGATCATAACAACCGGAGAATACGGCGGCATCAAAGGCTTCAGACATGTCTATGACAAGCTCGGCATCCATTTTCATGATGACAAAGAGGCAAGGAAGGTGCTGGAGCTCGTCCAGTATGCAAACCTCCATACTCAGAAACCTCTTACCGATGACGAACTGAGGCTTATTGCAACCCATCCCGAAGTTGCAAGAAAGATAATGACTGTAACCCCATAGAAAGATAATGCATAAAGTTACTCTCATCCCTGGTGATGGCGTAGGACCAGAGATCACCGAAGCAACGAAACTTGTCCTTGAGGCTACAGGAGTAAGGTTTGACTGGGATATTCAGTTTGCCGGCATAGAAGTCTTCGAGAAGACAGGGAACCCTCTGCCAGAAGGTATAATCGAATCCCTGAGAAAAAATAAGGTGGGACTGAAGGGACCCATAACAACCCCTGTTGGAACCGGTTTCAGGAGTGTAAATGTAACATTGAGAAAGACCCTTGACCTTTACTGCTGTCTCAGACCCTGCAAGCTCTATCCAGGTGTAAAGTCACGTTTCGAAAGTGTGGACCTTATTATAGTGAGGGAGAACACAGAAGATCTTTACTCTGGAATTGAGTTTGAAAGAGGCTCTGAAGGAGCAAGGGCTATCATGGAGACCATAAAAAAAAGCACCGGGATAACCATCAGGGATGATGCCGCAATAAGTCTTAAACCTATATCTTTCTACGGCTCCGAGAGGATAGTAAGGTTTGCCTTTGATTATGCCAGAAAATATAACAGGCGGAAGGTCACCGCTGTTCACAAGGCAAATATCATGAAGACTACTGATGGCCTTTTTCTTGAGGTTGCGAGAGAAGTAGCTAAGGGATATCCTTCAATTGAATTTGAGGACAGGATAGTAGACAATATGTGTATGCAGCTTGTCAGTAAACCTGAACTTTACGATGTCATGGTCATGCCAAACCTCTATGGGGATATTATATCCGACCTCGCCGCAGGTCTCATAGGTGGTCTTGGAGTTTCACCAGGTGCAAATATCGGAAAGGAGATGGCTATATTCGAGCCCACCCATGGAAGCGCCCCTAAATATAAAGGTATGAATAAGGTGAACCCTATAGCAATGATTCTCTCAGGGGTTATGATGCTCAGACATCTCGGCGAAAAATCTGCTGCCGATAAGGTCGAGAATGCTATAACTTCTGTCCTCTCAGAAGGGAGATGGGTCACATACGACATGAAACCGAACCCTGATGACCCAGAGGCAGCAAGCACCTCGCAGGTTGCAGAGGCGATCATAAAAAAATTGAACCTTTAAAATTGAAAATTTAAAATCTACGGTTTCCAATAGACAATATAAATAAAATGATCTTCAGCCATTTTGATATAGTAAATCTTATCCTCGTCCTTATATGCCTCTTGTTTATTGCCCTCCTCTCAGCATCAGAGGCATCTATGATTGCTGTTAATAAGTTCAGGATAAGGAACCTCATAGAAAAAGGGGATAAAAAGGCAAAGACAGTCCAGAAGATTATAGATCAGCATGACCGTTTTTTCGGGACAGTAATCCTCGGCGGAAATTTCTTTACAGTCCTTGCCACTTCCTCGGCTACAGCCGTTGCACTCAACCTCTTCGGTAAAGACGGGGTAGCCATCGCAACTATCGTTATGACAATCCTTACAGTTATATTCGGGGAGTTCACACCTAAGACCATTGCCGTATCATATTCCGAGAAGGTCGCCCTCAGTCTGTCTACCCTTACAGAATTCCTCATGCTCCTGATGAGACCTGTAGTCTGGGGGTTCGCTAAGTTTATGAACCTCATTATGAAACTTTTTGGGTTAAGCAAAAAGCCAGGAATACCTTTTGTGACAGAAGAAGAGATAAAGGCAATGATAAGTATCGGAAAGGAGGAAGGGGCACTCGAAGAAGAGGAAAAAGAGATGCTACATAAGGTCTTCGAGTTCGGGGATACAATGGTATCTGAGGCGATGGTACCGAGAACAGAGATAGTATCAATACCCGAGGGTTCGACAGTCGCAGATGCCCTTGAACTCGTATCTAAGGAGGGGTATTCCCGTTATCCCGTAATCAGGGATACTGTCGATAATATAACCGGAATACTCTATGTGAAAGACATATTGATTAAGATGGCAGAGGAAAAGCTCGAGACAGATGACCCCATAACGAACCTAATAAGAGAGGCCTACTATATTCCTGAGAATAAGATGGTTACTGAACTCCTTGATGAGATGCAGAAGAGTAAGTTCCAGATAGCAATAGTAGTGGACGAATACGGAGGAACAGCAGGGCTTATTACCCTCGAAGACCTTATTGAGGAGATAGTCGGAGGTCTTCAGGATGAGTTCGAGGAGATGGAGGCCGAAAAAGAGGTCGAGATAATCGATGAGAGAACCTTTATAGTTTCCGGCTCTACAGGACTTGATGAGGTGAACGAGCTTGCAGGTATCGATCTCAAGAGTGAAGACTTCAATACAATCGGTGGATTCCTTTTCGGTCTCTTTGGAAGACTTCCTAAGGTCGGAGAACAACTCCGCTACCATGACCTGAGATTCCTCGTCCTCGAAATGGAAGGAAGAAAGATCGAGAGGGTAAGGATAACGAAACTGTGAATAAGAAGATCACCATAGTCGGTGCGGGGAATGTGGGTGCCTCCGTAGCCCAGAGGATTTTAGAGAAGGGTCTCGGAGATGTTATCCTCGTAGATGTAGTCGAAGGGATTCCACAGGGAAAGGCACTGGACCTTCAGCAATCTACACCCCTCTATGGATATGATTGTAGTGTTATCGGCACTAATGACTATAAAGAAACTGCGGATTCTGATATAGCCATAATAACAGCCGGTCTTCCGAGGAAACCCGGTATGAGCAGGGATGAACTCCTTAGGGCAAACGCAGAGATAGTGAAGTTGGTAACTCGGGAGGTTGCGAGTAAATCTCCCCAGACATTAATCATAGTGGTTACTAACCCCCTCGACCTTATGACATATGTTGCCTCTGAGATCAGTGGTTTTCCCAAAAAAAGGGTTTTAGGCATGGGAGGCGTACTCGACTCTGCACGGTTTATCTCATTTATAGCAGAGGAATTCAATGTATCCATTGAGAAGATAAATACTATGGTCATTGGGAATCACGGAGATCTGATGGTTCCCCTTCCAAGATATACAACTATAGCAGGAACTCCTATAACAGAGTTGATTCCAAAAGAGAGGATAGAAAGACTTGTAGAAAGGACACGCAAGGCAGGGGCAGAGATAGTAGGGTTTCTGAAGACAGGGAGCGCCTATTATGCACCTGCTGCTGCAACAGTAGAAATGGTTGATGCTATAGTTAATAACAGAAAGAAGACCCTCCCCTGCTCTACCTATCTCAATGGCGAATACGGGATAGATGGTATCTATGCGGGAGTTCCTGTAGTTCTCGGAACTGCAGGGGTGGAAAAAGTTGTTGAGCTGGATCTTACCGAAGAAGAAAAAAATTCCTTCCTGAAATCAATAGAGGCAGTGAGAGAAGGGGTTAAGTTGTTAAAAGGATTATTGTAACTATACTGCCATTCCGTCCCTGATATTTCCTGCCTTGCAGGGAATTTGAGATCCAGCAATGCTCGTCCAAGCCCCTAATATGGGATGTGTCCCCAAAACTATTTGTCGATAACTTCGATCTGGGAATCCCTTCAGCCTCTGTCCTTTTCCCCCGCCAGCAAGACCAGGAGGAAGGTTGTTATTCTCTTTTGGCATGATTTATCTTTTTGATGCCTCCAATACTGTTATACCGACTAACTCTTTTTCTTTATATCGGAGCAATACACCGTTTTTAAGCATCTCTGAATCAGTTGCTCTCTGGGGCCTTTTAAAGCTGATATAAAGCACATCAGCCTCTTTATCATAATCTATCCACATCTTGGTCGCCGGCAATTTTATTAAATGAGAAACGAGCGCTTGAACTTCCTTTAGTGTCTTGTCTATGCCTGTCGTTGCCATACAATCACCTCTCTTTCAAGTTTTATTTTACTTGTGAAATATGCGGTTATAATAAAACCGTCTTTTTTACCAATCTCCTTATAAACTACGGCGAGAAACCTGTTTCCCTCTGATTTTTTCAATGCTATCAGTGCGTGTTCATAGCCCTTAATAACATAATCTGGAGATTCAATGGTACCGAGAACTTCGTCATAATAACCGGCTAAATCATCATGGTTTTCGATAATATGAATCCACCTTTCATCGGTCAGCCTCACCGGTACACCGTTAATTGATTTTACCACGTCCATTGTTTATCCTATTCTATATCAAAGTACCCGCTTTTTCTATAACTGTAAAAGACGCTAATGGATAATAACATTCTTTCTCATGTCCCCGTCATGGACACGTCCACTCTACCCATGGGGCATAGACGAGTCATAAACAGATTAAATCTTAATAGCTTTAAGCAGGATTTGCAAGAGAGAAAATAGAGCATAAGTACTATAATTCAGAAGAACAAAAGGGCCGAAGACGCAGAAGGAATCTAAGAAGACTCTATGAAAGATGTTGCTTATACAATTTATTGACTTTAAAGCATAAAAAGGTATAATAATTTATATGCATCATTCCGATTTTGTTCCTCTGCATCTTCATACCAAATATAGCCTTCTTGACGGTGCGATAAGGATAAAACCTCTGCTTGAGAAAGCTCATGAGTACAAGATGGCGGCCATCGCTATTACTGATCATGGTAACCTCTTCGGGGCGATAGAGTTCTACAGGGAAACAATAAAATCAGGTATAAAGCCTATCATAGGTTGTGAGGTCTATATATCCCCTTATAGTCGGTTTGAGAAAAAAACCCATGGGATAACAGAGGCATCTTATCACCTTGTTCTTCTTGCCAGGGATATAAATGGATATAAGAATCTTATGAAGCTTGTGAGCGCTGCCTATTTAGAAGGCTTCTATTACAGACCGAGAATAGACAATGAAATCCTCGAGCAGTATTGCGGGGGACTTATCGGATTATCGGCATGTCTTAAGGGCGAGGTACCTTTTCTCCTCTCGCAGGGGAATATAGATGGAGCAAGGGAATCAGCCTTACGCTATAAGAGAATTCTCGGTGCAGGGAATTTCTATTTAGAGATTCAGGATAACGGAATACCTGAACAGAAGAATTTGAATAGTAAACTGATAGAGCTCGGGCAGGAACTCCATATCCCTGTTGTAGCAACAGCTGATAGCCATTATCTCAGAAGAGAGGATGCAAAGGCCCATGATATCCTCCTCTGTATACAGACAGGAAAGACCGTAAATGATAAGGACAGGATGAGGTTTTCGACTGATGAATTTTACTTCAAATCTCCCGAAGAGATGAAATTATCCTTCAGTGAAATTCCAGAGGCTATACTCAATACCAGGGAGATCGCTGAAAGATGTAACCTCGAACTCAAACTTGACGAGATTAATCTGCCCTATTTTGAGGTACCTGATGGTTATACAAAGGAAGGCTATCTGGAGGAACTTGCGAGGAAGGGGCTTGATAAATATCTCGATGATATTAGACCAGGCGACCCGGAGATATACAAAAGAAGAATGGAGAATGAACTGAAGATAATAAGATCTATGGGTTTTGCTGGATATTTTCTGATAGTCTGGGACTTCATTCAGTATGCGAAGAAAAATCTGATACCGGTTGGACCTGGCAGGGGCTCTGCCGCAGGAAGCCTTGTTGCCCTTACCCTTGGGATTACAGAGATAGACCCGATACCTTACGGGCTACTTTTTGAAAGGTTCCTTAACCCTGCAAGGATAAGCATGCCCGATATAGATGTAGATTTCTGTATGGACCACCGAGAAAGGGTGATAGATTATGTTACAGAGAAATACGGTTCTGACCATGTTACTCAAATTATAACCTTCGGTACAATGGCTGCCAGGGGTGTTATAAGGGATGTGGGAAGGGTATTAGATATCCCTTATGCCGAGGTTGATAAGGTTGCTAAACTCGTACCCAATATTCCTCACATCACACTTGAAAAGGCACTACAGTCTGAGCCGAGGCTGAAGGAGATTGTTGAGACAAACACCAAGATACAGGAACTCTTTAGTATTGCAAGGTCTCTTGAAGGTCTTCCCCGCCATGCCTCGACACATGCCGCAGGTGTGGTGATATCGCGGAATCCACTCACAGAACACCTCCCGTTATATAAGGGTCAAAATGATGAGATAACATCCCAGTATGGTATGAAGGCCATAGAAAAGATAGGGCTTGTTAAGTTTGATTTCCTTGGTCTTAAAACCCTCACTGTCATAGACATGGCGGAAAGACTGATAAGAAAAGGAAAAGATGGGCAGAGTGATTTCTCTATAAAGGTAATATCGCTCAAAGACCAGAAGACATACGATCTGTTATCATCAGGGAATACATTCGGAATATTCCAGCTCGAAAGCCCCGGCATGAGGGAGCTTATTATTAAAATGGGACCGAAAAGTTTTGAAGACCTTATTGCGCTCGTTGCCCTGTACAGACCAGGTCCTCTCGGTAGCAGAATGGTGGATGACTATATCAAAAGAAGGAAAGGGCTTATTCCAACAAAATATGAAGTCCCTCAATTAGAGAACATCCTCAGGGAAACACACGGAGTAATCCTTTATCAGGAACAGGTAATAGAAATAGCAAACATCCTTGCAGGTTTCAGCCTCGGTGAGGCGGACATCCTCAGGCAGGCAATGGGGAAGAAGAAGCCAGACGAAATGGAAAAGCAGAAAAAGCTTTTCATTCAGGGTGCTAAATCAAAGGGTATAAGTGAGAAGAAGGCAGAGAAGATTTTCGATCTTATGGCCTATTTTGCAGGATACGGATTTAATAAATCTCATTCTGCTGCCTATGCTATGATCGCTTACAGGACTGCCTATCTCAAGGCCCATTACCCCCTCGAATTCATGGCATCGCTCCTTACCTGTGAGATGGACGATACCGATAAGATAGCGAGATATATAAGTGAATGTAAGGAGATTGGCATTAGCGTTCTTCCTCCTCATATTAACAAAAGCTATAAAGAGTTTACTGTAGAGAGAGATAGTATCCGTTTCGGACTGTCGGCAATAAAGAATGTAGGTACAGCAGCACTCGACTCTATATTAATCAGCAGGGAAAAGGAAGGAGAATTCTCGTCCCTTTTTGATTTCTGTAAAAGGGTAGACCTCAGAAAGGTTAACAGAAAGGTACTGGAGGTCCTTATTAAGGCAGGGGCATTCGATTCTTCAGGAGCGAAGAGGTCTCAACTTATGCATGTTCTCGAAACCGCAATAGAATGGGCAGAAGGGTTCAAGAGAGAGAATATACAGGGACAGGTGAGTATCTTCAATGCGGTAAGAGATTCAGAAGTTCACCACTACTATGATCTCCCTGAAATACCCGAGTGGAGTGAGCACCAGATACTTTCCTTTGAGAAGGAAACACTGGGTCTATATATTACGGGTCATCCCCTTGCAAGTTATGAAGGGGAACTCAGCAGGTATACTATTCCCTCATCCAGAATCCCTGATCTCCAGGACAGGCAGGAGGTTACCATTGGTGGGACTGTGAACAGGATGAAAAGATTAACAACAAAGAAAGGTGAGGCAATGGCAACTGTAACAGTTGAAGACCTTCATGGTACTGTTGAGGTACTTGTTTTTCCTGATCTTTTTAAAAAATATTCAGAGAATCTTTCTAAGGATTTACCCCTCATCATAACAGGTGAGATAGATAAGGCAGAAAATGGGATCAAAATAAAGGCTAAGAACATCAGGACTCTTTCAAGCATTTCCGCAGGGGGGAATAGTAGGAGGGTAGAGGTGAGACTCAATTCTGACAACATTAAAGAGGATGATCTAACCCATATGAAGAAGATTTTTCTTAATTATCCTGGCAGTTGTCCTGTTTTCATCAGGTTTCGGGTAAACCAGAAGGAGTCATTAATCGCAGTGGGAAACCTTAAGGTCGATCCCTCTGAGTCTTTCATCTCTGAGATAGAAAAAACCCTGGACGGGAAGGTTCTTATTGTTAAGGACTAAAACTCAAATATCAAAGCTCAAAGTTCAAATTTGACATTTGAATTTTGCTGTTTGGATTTTTAAGAAATGACTATTGACTATTTAGATTTTGAAAAACCTGTTGCCGAGATAAATAAAAGGATTGAAGAACTCAGACGTCTCTCTGATGGCAAGAGCATCGAAGAGATTCAGAGGCTCGAGCAAAAGGCAGAGGGTTTAATGGTGGAGATATATTCTCACCTTACTCCATGGCAGAAGACCCTAACAGCCCGTCATCCATCGAGACCTTACACAACTGATTACGTAGACTTTCTTATGGAGGATTTTATAGAGATTCATGGAGACCGTTTCTTCGGAGATGACCCCTCTATTATGGCTGGCCTTGCACGGCTCGATAGAATTCCTGTGATAGTGATAGGTCATCAGAAGGGGAGAGGAACGAGAGAAAGGATATACAGAAACTTCGGACAGCCCCATCCGGAGGGTAACCGTAAGGCACTAAGAGTTATGAAACTGGCAGAGAAATTTCAGAAACCCGTTATCACCTTTGTTGATACACCCGGGGCATATCCCGGAATAGGGGCTGAAGAGAGGGGGCAGGGAGAGGCAATAGCCAGGAATCTTAAGGAGATGGTAACCATCAGAATGCCCATTATTGTAGTAGTGATAGGTGAAGGTGGAAGTGGTGGGGCACTGGCATTGGGTGTTGGTGATAGAATTCTTATGCTTGAGCACTCTGTATATTCTGTTATTTCCCCTGAGGGGTGTGCCGCTATCCTATGGAAGAAGGATGGACAGTCTGTAGATCAGGATGAGATCGATAGAGCAGCAGAGGCGCTGAAACTAACTGCCCAGGAACTTTTTAATTTGGGGATAGTGGATGAGATAATTAAGGAACCATTAGGGGGAGCCCACAGAAATCCTAACGAAACAGCCGAGACCCTGGGAGAGGCAATAAAAAGAAACTTGAGGGGTCTTTTCCAAATGCCAATTGATGAGCTTATAAACAGAAGATATGAGAAATTTAGAAGAATCGGTACCTTTGAAGAGGGTACAGAAGGATGATAGAGATAATATTTTAACTTACTGCAGAAGGCAGAGAAAGGAGGTTCTATGGAAGGGAGTAAGCAGAATGAAATGTTAGGGAAAAGAACTGATCAACGGTTCTTTATTAAGGTTATGTTTATATCGCTTTTTAGTGCATCTTTGTTCTTTTTCTTAAGTACTTCTTCGATGGCGGTACCTAAAGAGCCACCGCCTCCAGGTAAAGTATGGGTGAAAACGGAAGGGAAATGGATACCTGTTGACTCACCGCCTGGAGAAGGACCGTATATCTGGGTAGAAGGTAAATGGGTGCCTGACCCAACACCTCCTCCGCCAGGCAAGGAATGGGTTCCTGGTTACTGGGATGGTAAAAGATGGGTAGCAGGCCACTGGAAGGCGATGCAATCACCAGGCACAGGTGCTCATTGGGTTCCTGGTCACTGGGAAGATGATAAATGGATTCCCGGTCACTGGAAGGGAGAACCACCCCGGGGGAAGAAGTGGGTGCCGGGACGTCGTGGACCAGGCGGCCGCTGGGTTCCAGGACATTGGAGATAGAAAATCACTTTATGTTTGTGATCAGATACCTCGTAAATTGTAAAGGGGTAACCGTTATAGGTTACCCCTCTGTTTTTATATAAGATGGAAAAGGATATACTGACAAAGGTAATAGAGGTTGAGAAAGAAATTCAGGATACACTCGATGGTGAGAAGAGGAGGTCTGGAGGTTTCGTCTTGAGGAGAAATAGGATTTCTGGGGAAAGACCTTATTTTCTCGAAATGTGTATGTCCATATTGTATAATTAATTACTATGTCAAAAGTTATAGTTAAATTTCTTTCCGGAGAAGAAAAAAGGGGAATTGTTTACTCCTTCCATATGAATCAACCTACCTTTCACATGCAGACCGAAAATGAAGACGGAACAACAGAGACTGAAACAGTAAAGATAGATTCAGTAAAGGAGATTTTATTTTTAAAAAAAGAGGGCGAGACAAGATCACCTTTGCGAACAGAAACAATAGATCAATCCATGTTTGCGAGCACAGTGGCCTTTAAACTTGCCATTGAATTAAAAGATGGCACTATAATTACCGGTTCTACTATTAAATATGATCCTAACGATAAAGGATTCTTTTTGATTCCTCTTAATCCAGGAGATAAAAGTGAGAGGATTTATGTTAATGCCGAAGCAGTAAAAAATATCGATTCAAAAAGGCTTTTAGGGAAAATCTTGCTTGATCAGAAAAAGATCGATATTCAACGGTTGAATAGTGGTCTCATGGAGCAGAGAAAGATGCGGGAGAAAAAAATTGGCTCTATTCTACAAGAGAAGAAGATCATAAATCAAAAACAATTGCATGAATCTTTGCAGAAACAGAAGGAAACACCTAATTTATTAGGAGAGATTTTAATGGGGGCTGGTTACATTTCAAATGAGCAACTGGATAATGCACTTAACATCCAGCATGAGCATACGAAGAAAAAATTGGGACAAATCTTAGTGGATCTTAAATATCTTACACCGAATGATATCTGTATTGCCTTGGCGACTCAACTTCATTTGCCATGGGTAGATTTGTCCGATAAGAGTATTTCAAAAGAGGTCGCTACAATTTTACCTGAAGAGGTTGTGAGGAAGTTAGAGGTGATTCCAGTTGAAAAGAAAGGAAAGGATATTCTTGTTGTAGCCACTTCACAACCTCAGGACCCTAATATACTTCTGGAGTTAATGAAGGTCACACCTTTAAAAGTAGAACTGGTTGTGGCATACGAAGGGTACATAGAATCGAATATTGATTATTTTTTTCCTAAAAAGAAATAGGTATGATAGCTATCGATTCTGTGGAATAAAATCATGACACATGGGTTTCTCCTACTTTTATTCTTCATCTTCTTTCTGCCGGTTCCATCTTATGCATTTACAAATGATGAATGTTTTTCATGCCATATAAATAAAGGATGATAATACACCCTACAAGGACAAATCTATTAATACTTAAGGAAAAATCGCGGTCAGTTACAAACAGTATAGGGATTCTCAAGGCAAGGAGACAGGCCCTTATAAAGGAATTTCTTAATACAACCCTTCCCTTTCTGAGGTCGAGGGAGGAGATAAGAAAGACATATGGAAAGGCTATCGAAGAACTGAAACTTAGCCTTGGACATGAGGGGAAGGACTGCATTGAGTCAATAACAGCAGTTACCAAAAGGGAATTAGGAGTTGAGATAAACGAAAAGAGCATCTGGGGACTGAAGTACAGGGATGTAGTAGTACACGAAACACTTGTTAGGTCTCCCGAAGAGAGGGGTTATGACTACCTCTCCACTACACCACATCTTGATGAATGTACCCATCGCTTTGAATCTATCGTTGCTACGATGCTTGAGATCTCAACCTTCGAGAGTAAACTGAAAAGGCTCGGTGATGAGATTCTTAGGATAACAAGGAGAATACGGGTTCTTGAAGAAAGGATACAGCCTGACCTCAGAAATCAGATAAAGACAATCTCCCAGTATATCGGAGAGAGGGAAAGGGAGGCCTATTACAGGTTGAAGATGTTTAAGGGGAAAGAGGTATAGTGCTTCTCTGGATAGGATTTATAAGAGATCCCATTCAGCATAGAACTATGTATTATTACGATTTACAATGAACCTCCTCGCAGCAAGCAGTGGGGTATCATGAACTAAAAAACAAACACCGTCGTCATTCCGCACTTGATGCGGAATCCAGTATTTTGTATGTCTCTGGATTCCCGTTCCCCGATCGCAGTCGAGGACAAGTTTCACGGGAATGACAAAACTAAAAAAAGGTTTCCCACCCGCTGAAAGCAGCGGGGCATATAAATTTAATGAAAGGTGAAGAGTAAGTTATTTCAGCACAAACTGATAGCCGCATTTTTTACATCTGACACTATCTCCCTTCTTTTTGCCTTTAAAGTGTTGAATCCTTCTGCATATAGGGCATTTTCTGTAAGAATTAAGGATTGCTGACCAAATTGCATAAAAGTAGAACATGATTTATGCTACTATAATAACATGGAATCCGAATTTTTAAAATCGCTGGTTATTATCTTCGGTGTCTCTGCCTTAGTAGTATTTTTACTCCATAGGTTGAAGATACCCTCCATTGTAGGCTTTCTTGTTGCAGGTGCCATCATAGGTCCTCATGGTATAGGAATTGTAAAAGATACCCATTCTGTTGAGTTGCTTGCCGAAATTGGTGTAATACTTCTTCTTTTCATCATTGGCATCGAGTTCTCCATGGCAAAACTCTTAAGGATGAGGAAGACTGTGATAGGAGGCGGTGGCATACAGGTATTGTTTACTATAAGTCTATCAGCTATCGCTTTCTATTTTGTGACAGGGAACATCAATAGGTCTGTTTTCTTCGGGTTTCTTGTTGCATTGAGCAGTACCGCAATTGTCTTCAAGTTACTTGCTGAAAAAGGTGAAACAGATTCCCCACACGGGCGGATAATGGTAGGAATAATTATTTTTCAGGATCTCTGTGTTGTGCCTCTAATGCTACTTACTCCAGCCTTGTCGGGAGAGGGGATAGACATAATGGAGGTTGCAATCAAAATGGGGAAGGCTGCTTTGATTATAGCGGTTGTACTTCTCAGTGCAAGATGGCTGGTCCCGAGACTCCTTCACCAGGTTGTGCATACGAAAAGCCGGGAGCTTTTTATAACCACAATAATACTCCTCTGCCTCGGCATAGCACTCTTAACCTCAAGGTTTGGCCTTTCTTTGGCGCTTGGAGCATTTTTAGCCGGCCTTATAGTATCAGAATCAGAGTATGCACATCAGGCAACAGCGGATATAATGCCGTTTAAGGACAGCTTCATAGGCCTTTTTTTTGTTTCTGTCGGAATGCTAATGGATATAGGTTATGTCTCTGATAATCTTTTCAAGATAGGCCTTGCTGTTGTACTAATATTTGGACTCAAGGTAATAACCGGCATGTTTTCTGCCCTGATGATAGGAAGCCCGCTGAGGACTTCTATCCATACAGGTCTCGGACTTGCTCAGATCGGAGAGTTTTCTTTTGTACTTGCAATTGCAGGAAAGGCATTGAGTATTATAACAGAAGAATTCTATCAGATTTTCCTTTCATCTTCAGTCTTAACGATGATGATTACGCCCTTTGTCCTGAATGTTGCACCTTCAATATCTGGCTGGATAACATCGAGGCATCTATTGAAAAGGGTTAGCAGACTTAAAATGATTTCAGAAAGAGAAGGTTTCCCACGGAAAAGACAGGACCATGTAATAATTATCGGTTTTGGACTTAACGGGAGGAACCTTGCAAGGGTATTGAAAGAGGCTGATGTCCATTATGTTGTGCTTGAGATGAATAGCGATACAGTAAAAGAGATGAGGAAAAAAGGAGAGCCGATATATTATGGTGACGGGACATCCAAAGAGATACTTCATAAACTCGGCATTGAAAAGGCAAGGCTACTTGTTATAGCCATATCAGACCCTGCTTCCGCAAGGAGGATTGTGGCTATTGCAAGACATGAAAACCCGGATATCTATATCATCGTAAGGACAAGATACCTTGTTGAGGTAGATGACCTGAGGGAACTCGGTGCAGATGAAGTGATACCTGAGGAGTTTGAGACATCGGTAGAGATATTTTCAAGGGTCCTTCATAAGTACAATTTCCCGAATAATATTATACTTGATATGGTTGATAAGGTGAGGAGTGATAGTTATACAATGTTGAGAAAAGTGGAACTTCCAAGGAGGCATGTTTTTGAAAAATATGAATGGCTTCCTGAAATTAAAGTGGATGGCTATAAAGTATCTGAGGATTCACATTTAGTGAGGAGAAGTATAGCAGAGCTTCAGGTAAGGAAAATAACCGGGGTTACAATCATAGCCGTAAGGAGAGGCACGAATGTTTTTACAAACCCTGAACCAGATTTCAGGTTCAAAGAAGGAGATATTATAATATTTACAGGTGAAAAGAAGAATATGGATGTGGCAATGAAATATTTCAGGGATGAGGTGTGATGCTCCTCTGGATAGGATTTATAGTATGTACATCTGTAATATTTTATTCAGGAACAAGGCTTTCAAAATACGGTGATATCATTGCCGAAAAATCTGGTCTTGGCAGAACATGGATAGGTGTGGTCCTCATGGCATCTGTTACATCCCTCCCTGAACTTGTTACAGGGATAAGCTCTGTTACCTATGCTGGTGTACCTGACATCGCAGTAGGAGATGTGCTTGGAAGCTGTGTGTTCAATATGCTTATCCTTGCTTTTCTTGATGCTATTTATCGTCCAGCCCCTATATCTACCAGGGCACATCATGGCCATGTAATCTCTGCCGGATTTGGGATACTGCTTTTATCAGTTGTTGGAATAAGCATGTTTTTTGGAATCCGAATTTTACCATTTGGCTGGATCGGTTCTTACACACTATTTTTCATTATTGTCTATTTCATTGCTATGAGATTAATTTATACCTACGAAAAAAGGCAGATATCTTTATTTATGAAAGAGATGGAGGTTGTATTGAAATACGGGAATGTCTCAACTAAGACTGCTATTATAAACTATAGCATAAATGCTGTCTTTATTATAGTTGCTGCCACTTTTCTACCAAAGATAGGTAAAGGCATTGCAGAAACGACTGGTCTTGGACAGACATTTGTAGGCAATATCTTTATAGCCCTTTCTACATCACTTCCGGAGGTTGTTGTTTCCTTTGCAGCAGTGAAAATGGATGCAATAGACCTTGCAATAGGCAATCTCTTTGGAAGCAATATATTTAATATCTTCATCCTTGCCATTGACGATATCTTTTTTACTAAAGGTCCGATTCTTTCCTTTGTTAGTCCAAATCATATAATATCTGCTTTGTCAGCCATTGCCATGATTACGATTGCAATTATCGGTCTGACCTACCGTGCCGAGAAGAAGCGATTACTCTTAGCATGGGATTCTATAGGGATATTGTTGATATATTTGATAAATCTGATATTACTTTATATACTAAGAAGCTCTTAATACTTTATCCACGATTGACAGTTTAATGTTTATTGTAGTAAAGATCTTTTATTTAGATTTGAGGTTAAAATAATGAAGATACCGAGGGTAATGTCAACCCAACACCCTGACAATGTCCTTTTACCATTTTTTGCAGAAAGTCCTGACATGTCAGGAGATGATGAGGTTCAGGAAGCGTATTATGCCTTTTCCCATCTTGGATGTGATGAACAGATGTGGGACTCTGAAGGTAAAGAGGTCGATGCTTTTGTGGTACGAAAGCTTCTAACTAAATATGAACATTATTTTAAGAATACAAAACTCGGAGAAGATGTATTTCTTACGGTGAGGGTTCCAAATCCTGATATAGAAAAAGAAGAAGCGAAGGTTCTAATAGAGACCCTTGAAAGTATTCCCCGTTCCTGTGATGCCGCAAGACTTTTTTATGGAAAGGAAGTTCCACCTATCTTTGAGGTCATTCTTCCTATGACGATGTCCCACCAAAGTCTGAACAGGGTTTACTACTATTACAAGGACTTTGTTGTAGGAAAACAAAACCAACCATTTTATCAAGGCGATATTACCATATCTGAATGGATAGGTGAGTGTAAACCTGAATCAATAAATGTGATACCACTTTTTGAAGATAAGGTGCATATGCTTGAGGCGCATAATATTATGGGAGAATATCTTAAAGACAAAGATATAAAACACCAGAGGGTATTTTTAGCAAGGTCAGATCCTGCTATGAACTATGGAATGGTAAGCGCTATTCTTTGCAACAAAATTGCACTGCGACGTTTAAGAAGACTTTCTGAAGAAACAGGGGTTAATATATATCCGATACTTGGCGCTGGTACGGCACCTTTCAGAGGACATCTTTCTCCCTATACTATTGCTAATGTATTGGAAGAATATCCTGATGTCCAGACATTCACTGCGCAATCAGCATTTAAGTATGATAACCCTGTTCCTGATGTAATTGCTGCTATTAATAAGTTAAAGACCTCACCTATGAAGAGAGGACAGGAACTGGATGAAGGTAAATGTATTGAGATTATAGATAAGGTATCCGTTGAATATAAAAGAATGATAGAGCATCTCGCCCCAATCATCAATCATATAGCCAGCTTTGTGCCAAAAAGGAGAATGCGTAAACTTCATGTTGGCCTTTTCGGATATGCAAGGAGTGTAGGAAAGGTAAGGCTACCTCGAGTTATAAGCTTCTGTGCCTCATGTTATTCCATAGGACTTCCCCCGGAAATTCTCGGTTTGAATGTGCTCAATTCTGAAGATATTAGTTGCATGAAAGACATGCATGTTAATTTTATGTTCGATATGAAAACAGCAATGTCATTTTTCAATGAGGATGTGCTCACAATACTGCCTGATGAGGTTAAAAAATCCCTTAAACTGGATTGGTGTAATTACAATGTAAACCTTGAACATAATTCTATTACGTCAAGGATTATCAAGGCTTTTAAGGAAAAGGACAATGCTAATATACCGAGCATGCTTGTAGAGGCAGCTCACATAAGGAAATTTTTGGGTTGAGAGGTTTTTGCTAAGAATATGCAGGCTACTGCTACAAGGATTAACGACGCCACTATAAATGCCTTGCCGAAACCTAAATAGGTAGCCACTATCCCAGAAACAAGAGGGCCTGCTGTATGGCCTATGTCCATTATCGATCCCAAAATCCCCATTGCAGAACCATGGGTCTCACGTCTGCTGAGGTCAGCGATAAAGGCAGATGTGGCTGATGTTACAACAGATAGGCTCAGACCGAATAATACACTCAAGGCAAGAAGGGGTATAAAAGATCTGAAAAGAGAAAAGCTTCCGATGCAGACTGCTCCGATTATGGCACCCGCAAATATCTGCGGACCTCTTCCATGTCTGTCAGAGAATCTTCCCATAATCGGTTTTGTTACTGCAAGTGTAATTACCTGTGCTGAGAGGAATATTCCGATTTCATATGCACTAAGACCTATATTTATTACATAGAGGGGGAGAAAGGTTTCAAATGTCCCGTAGGCAAAGAGTATAGATGCCTCAACAATAGCGGTAATAAGAATAGCCCTATTTGATATTACTGACTTGAATGCCTTTAAAGTCTCTTTCCAAGACTGAGATGACTGTTTTAGTATTTCTGTGTCGTTCCTGCGGAAGCAGGAATCCAGATCTTTATAGTTCCCTGCTTTCGCAGGGACGGCGTCTGGATTCCCACTTTCGTGGGAATGACGATTTGTAGTTGCAGTATCTCCAAAAGCAGGTATCCTCAGTGTTAGCAGTAAGGTGATTACACCTGCAATCCCGCATACAATATAAACAACCTTATAACTCATATCTGGATTAAAAGTTAGCAGGCCGATGATGCTGCCTCCTGCAACAGGAGCGATAAACCTTCCAACGAGTGTCGATGTTGAAAACCATCCTATTTTTTCTCCTCGCTCTTTATGAAAGAGATCTGATACCAGGGCCATTGAGACAGGAATGAATATGGCTGTTGAAAGGCCGTGATAGAACCTGATCAATACGAGTTGCCAAATCTCTGTGACTAAAAGATAAAGGAAGGGGGCAGTCGCAAATACTACAGCAGAAAGGATCAGCATCCTTTTTCTTCCGAATCTATCAGAGAGTATGCCCGCAGGTATGCTTGCAATGATACCTGTGAATGCTGATGTAGAGGCGATGATTCCAACACCAGAAGGCTCAGCTCCAAGATGAGAGGCAAACAATGGCAATACAGGACTCTTTGAGATAGTGGAACTGAATATGGCGAAGAGGCCAGTGGTACAGAGTAGTATGAAGGGACTGAATTTCATCTATGAATGCTTCTTTCTGTCATTGCGAGCCGAAGGCGAAGCAATCTCTTTCTTAAGTCGTAACTCGTAACGCTTTGAGATTGCTTCGTCGTTCCGATAAATCGGAACTCCTCGCAATGACATTTTGTGCTAAGCGTTATTTGCTACCCATCAACCCCTGCATCTCCCTGTGATATACAATATACCGATTCAGGGTTTTTTCATTCTTTCCGTATTTCGGATATTCCATGAGTATCTCCTCAAATCTCCTTTCAGCCTCCAGTTCATCCCCTCTAATATCAACAATGCCATCCATGATTATATCTGCAAGTCTGTCAGAGTAAATCACAATCCTTTCTTCTAATGTCCTGAGGGTGTAGTCTTTTACAGGCAATCCGAGTTCTCTTGCCTCTTCTTCTGTCAGTCCTCCCCTGATGTGTTTCTCCATTATATCTGTAATTTCCTTTGAAAGTCCTAAATGATTCCCAATCTCGGCACCGATCTTTCCATGTTCAATCTCATGTGTTATTGCTTTGCCGAGGTCGTGAAATAAGGCACCCCTACCGATGAGTTCCAGGTCAACATTTGCGCCAGTTCGTTCTGCAATTTCTAATGCCTTTTCTGCTACATTTACACAGTGTTTTATGTCGTCCTCAGAGACCCCTGCATTTCTGAGAAGGTCAATGTCTGAGTCTTGAATATTATAAGTCATAATTTCCTCCGATTGAGCTCGTTTTTGTCATTCCCACGAAAGTGGGAATCCAGTGGCCTTCCTTTGCTTACAGGTGAAGTCTCCGTATAATAGAGAATCTATTACTTATTAAGGAACTGGATTCCGCATCAAGTGCGGAATGACATTATTCTGGATTCCTGCTTCCGCAGGAATGACACTTAAACAAATTTACGCTACTTCACCCCAAAATATACCAGCGCATCTGTAACTGCCTTTTCTAAGTCATGCTGTATGTGATTAAACTTTGCCTTCACATCGTCATGAATGTGCTGTATATATTCCTGAAGTGCCTCCTTCCCGTATTTTTCTTCTATTGTCTTTCCATACTCATGAATCTTTGTAATGTCATGTCTTTCAGCCTTCTTCTCAGGGTCTCCATCAAGCCATTCATGAACCTCCCTATAATCCTTTCCTGTCCTTTCCATACTTACCTTTAAATGGTCATTAATTGGCGGCATATTCGTTTCCTCCTTTTTTTAAGTTTTTGATGCGTAGAGCATCTCAAATAAAGACATCCCTTTTTCAAGGGCCTCTTGGTCATCGATAGTAACCTTCCTTATCCCTGTTAATATGTCCTCTATCCCGATGGTTTCAGGGTTCTTATATCTGTCATCCCTTATATCAATCTCATGGACAATCTCAGCGATCTTTTTTAATGTCCTGTCCTTAATATTGAACGATTTTAGAAGTACTTCAAAGGTGCACATATCAGCCGCATGGGTAAATTCTCCTTCCTGTATATCAAAGGTGACTAAATCCTTGTCCAAACCCTTCATGTCCCTTTCATCAATAAACTTGATCTGGGCATTCTTATCTATGAATCTCTTTATCAGCCAGGCAGATGCCATCCTGTCCACAAAAGGCCTTTTTCGGGTGACCCATATCCTGTTCCTATAGTCCCTGATATTTTTTAGCACTATGGCAATCCCCTTTTCCTTTGGGGCTATCCCCGATATGCCCCTGATTTTTCCGTACAGTTCTTTAAGCCTCTTTTCTAAAGTACTTCCGGCCTTTGATGAGAAGAAGTCTATCTTCCGTATTTCTTTAAACTCTTTTTCATATCTGCCGTGTTCCTCATGAAATATCCTGGCGTCTTTTGTTCGGCCTCCCTTTCTTATACTTTCGATTTTTCTACCAAGATCTTCAAGCCCCTTTGAAATATTGTGATAATCCATTTCCCTCTGAGAATTGAATAGATTGATTATCTCAGCCTCTTTCATTGTCTCGATCGTCTTTATCTTAACGAATGTCCCTTCACCTCCCATTGATGAGACCTCTGATACAACCCACTGGCAGAACTCATAGTTTCCCTCGTTGTATGGGAGTATGTAAACAGCACCCTTGAGCTGAACTGCACCTATCTTTGAGAGCCTCCGCCATATTCTCATCCTGTTACTTACAGGCCTTGAGGGAACCGTGTAAAATATCAGTAGCCAGCCCATGAGTTTATCCCGCACCTTCACAGAATACCCCGTTGGAAGGTGCGGGATTTGTTATGTAACATATGATATAATTGTAACATATGTTACAAAGAATGTCAAGGACTAAATTAAACAGCTTATCAATTCTCTTTTAACATGCTGATACTATTGTAAAATGTTTTTAAATGATATAAAGTTTAAATCGAAATAATAAATGGATATAATTACGATTCTATTTGTAGCCTTAGGACTGGCTATGGACGCCTTTGCGGTATCTGTCGCAAGTGGATTTACAATTAAATATCTCAGAATCCAGCATGCCCTCAGGCTCGCAGCATTCTTCGGATTATTTCAGGCAATTATGCCAGTGGTGGGGTGGTTGGCAGGCATAGGGTTAAGAGATATTATTTCAGGCATTGACCACTGGATTGCCTTCGGACTGCTAAGTATGATCGGTTTTAAAATGATTTTTGAATCGACCAGGATGAATCCAGATAAGAAATTAGATCCACTGAATATCTATGTAATATTGATACTTTCTATTGCAACAAGTATTGATGCATTGGCAGTAGGGTTAACCCTTTCGATCTTAGATATTTCGATTATAAATCCTGCAATAATAATCGGAGTCATAACATTTTTACTATCATTCATAGGAGTTTATGTAGGAGATAGATTCGGACATTTCTTTGAGAATAAAATAGAGGTGGTTGGAGGTATGATATTAATCGGTATTGGAATAAAAATATTGATTGAACATTTAGCTTGAAAGTTATACCATCCACTCTTAGTCAGGATAAGAATTATGATACGTCTATGCAATAAAAGCGAGTTCAATGTTATCCTTTCAGTAATAAATGATGCTTCAAAGGTATATAAAGGTATAATCCCTGCAGACTGCTGGAAAGAACCTTATATGTCTGAAGTAGAACTTCATCATGAGATAAAAAGTGGTGTTGTATTCTGGGGATACGAAGAAGGAAGGGAGTTGATTGGTGTGATGGGAATCCAGGATGTTCAAGATATAACCCTAATCAGACACTCCTATGTGCAAAGGAAGAGACAAAATCAAGGCATAGGAGGGGAATTGTTATCATATCTTTGTAAGCAAACAGATAGACCGATATTAATTGGTACCTGGGCAGATGCTGTTTGGGCTATTAAATTCTATGAGAAACATGATTTCCGTTTGGTTTCCACAGAGGAAAAGGATAGATTGCTTAGGAAATACTGGTCAATTCCCGAAAGCCAAATTGAGACCTCTATAATTTTGGCAGATCAGAAATGGTTTGATATTGATGAAATGATGGGTTAAAAGTTGAGGGATGGGATTACTTGGTGACTTCCTGTAACAGATAGGCATCAATGAACTGGTCTATGTCTCCGTCGAGGACAGCGTTTACATTTCCGACCTCGAGGTTTGTCCTGTGGTCTTTGACCATCTGGTAGGGCTGGAGGATATAGGAGCGTATCTGGCTTCCCCAGGCGATCTCCTTTTTCTCGCTTAAAATCTCTTCCATCTTCTTAGCCTGCTCTTCCTCCTTGAGTTCATAGAGTTTTGACCGCAATACCTTCATGGCGGTCGCCTTGTTCTTATGCTGTGACCTTTCGTTCTGGCACTGAACAACAACCCCTGTAGGAATATGGGTTATCCTTACTGCAGAAGATGTCTTATTCACATGCTGACCGCCTGCACCACTTGCCCTGAAGGTCTCGATCCTTAAATCATCATCCTTTATGTCAATTTCTATGTCTTCTTCTATCTCAGGATGAACAAATACTGAAGCGAACGATGTATGTCTGCGTTTGCTTGCATCGAAAGGAGAAATCCTTACGAGGCGATGGATCCCTGCCTCTGCCTTCAAGTAACCATAGGCATATTCACCTGCGACCATAATAGTGACACTCTTAATACCCGCCTCTTCTCCGGGAAGAATATCAATGATTTCAGTCTTGAAATTATGACTGTCTGCCCACCTGAGGTACATGCGCATGAGCATCTGTGCCCAGTCCTGAGATTCTGTACCACCAGCCCCGGGATGGATCGAGACGATGGCATTATGACTGTCCTTCTCACCGCTTAACATTGTTTCTATTTCGATCTTCTGGAATTCACTGTTTAATTCTTTAAGACCCTTTTCTATTTCTGATATAAATGTATCTTCTTCTTCCTCTGAAAGCTCGATCATTATCTCAAGGTCTTCAAGCCTTCCCTGAAGGTAATAGAAATTATTGATTGACACTTCAAGTGTGGACTTCTCTTTCAGAAGGGCGTGGGCAGAAGGAACATTCTCCCAGAAATCCTGGGCTTCCATCATCTTCTCTATCTCCTTTATTCTGCTTTCTTTCTTTTCTATTTCAAAGATACCCCCTGAGGGTATTGAGCCTTGTTTCGAGTTCTTCTATCTCTCTCGATTCTTCGTCTAACATTGATAACCTCCATAGTTTTCTTTTGTGTCATTCTGAATTTATTTCAGAATCTCAAGTAGATGCTGAAACGAGTTCAGCATGACAATTTTAAGGTTTTTTATACGCCATAGCCAAAAAATAAAACCCAACGGTCAAACCAAGACATACATATGTGAATATATCCCCATACGTTGTATAAAATGTTTTTCTTGGCCCTATTCTTATGTCGCCTGTATATGTTCCTTCATGAAATATTCCACTTGCCTTTAAGATCCTCCCTTTGGAATCAATAAATCCTGAGACACCTGTATTAGCAGCCCTTGCTATAGAGACCCTGTTTTCAACAGCCCTCAGAACTGCCATGCTGAAATGCTGATAGGGGGCAGCGGTATTCCCAAACCATGCATCATTTGTGATCGTGGCAATAAAATCAGCACCTCCTTTAACAAATTTCCTTACCAGCCCAGGGAATATTATCTCATAACATATGACCAGTCCAAATTTCCCCTTTGGAGTCTCGAAGACCTCATATCTTTCTCCAGGCGAGAAGTCTCCAATTGCCACTACGAGTTTATCTACGAAGAAGAGTACACTCTTCATCGGGACATACTCCCCGAAAGGGACTAAATGTATTTTATCATAAATACCTTTAATTTCTCCAGAAGGGAATAAGAGATAGGCACTATTTGCCAGAGTATATCTTCCCTTTTCAAATGATTTAACCCTTGGTGTTCCGAAAAGGAGGTAGATTTTATGCTCCTTAACAAAACTGGTAAGTTCATCGGTATATTCCTTATCCCTTCCAAAGTAAAAGGGTGTTGAGGCCTCTGGCCAGATTACAATATCAGGATTATGACTTAATGAATCCCTTGTAAGTCTCAGATATGCATTGAAGACTTCCCTCTGATATTTCTGGTTCCATTTCATATCCTGTTCAATATTGCCCTGTACAAGACTTATCTTAATAACTTTACCTGCATCTGATTCTTTAAGTGCCAGAAAACCATATCCTAAGGTGACGACAAGAAGGATTATAGAGAGGACGGGCCCAAGGATAAGAGACATCCTCTTAGTTTTTCTAAACATGAAGAAATCAACTATAGCCGCATTTATTGCAACTATAAGGAAGGAAATTCCATAGATCCCTGTAACATCCGCAATCTGAATTACAGGAAGGGATCTATACTGAGAATAACCGAGACTCGACCAGGGGAATCCTGAAAGTAGATAGGTCCTCACAAACTCTATTGATGTCCAGAGGAGTGGTGCAATAAGAGAGGAAGGTAGGGGTATATTTTTTAAAATAAAGTGATAGAGAAAGCTGAATAGACCAATATAAAGACTCAGGGTTACAACCATACCCAAGAGGATCATGACACTCAGAAAAAAAGGGAGATGACCGTAATAGTATATAGAATTCACTACCCAGTAGGTTGTTCCCAAGAAATAGATAAAACCTGCGATGAACCCTGAATGAAAGGCAGTCTTTCGATCATCAGTCATCGAGATAGAAAGGAGGAGTGGAACCAGCGCTACCCAGGCAACCAATTCAAGATCGAATTTAGGGAATATGAGTATCAGGAGGATTCCTGAGAAAGAAGGGAGATAGAAATTTATACTTTTAGGAGCGGATGATCTCATAGATGTCTCTACTATAACGGTATTATCCTTATTTTTCAAGGAGACTGGTCTGAATAGTCTACACACTTTAGATATAAACCCGAATTACGAAGGGTATAATATAAACCTAATAAACCTACGGTCTGTGTCATGCTGAACCTTGAAAATGTCGTTCTGAACCTTGCCCTGAAACAAGTTCAGGGTGACACTTTAGCGATAACCCTTTCGTAATTCATGATTTAAAAAGATTTTTTGTATTGGTTTTATTTAAATCAGATTTTTTCTATGCTAATATAGGTTAGCGGAAAATAAAGATAGTAACTTAAAGAAGCGGAGGGGATTCTCAAGGCTGAGGTAAAGGATTATGGGTCAAGACTCGATAAATAAAAAAATTGTTCAGAAACTTAGAGGGGCACGGAAAGTTCTGGACATAGGCTGCGAAGACGGCGACCTCGCAACCGATTTAGCCAAGGAACTGAAAAAGCTGGTCGTGGGCTTGGACGTGAGCGACGCAAACTTTAAAAAAGCTGAAAAGGCAGCCAAGAAAAAGAAGGTCTCACCTTTTGTTAGTTGCGTTCGCGGGGATGCGCAAAGGTTGAGCTTCAGAAAAGAAGAATTTGATTCAGTAACACTTAGCTACACTTTGCACCACCTTGAGAACCCCCTGCAAGCTCTTGATGAGATAAGAAGAATTATGAAACCTAAAGGCAAACTCGTGGTAGTTGAGTGCATGATAAAAGAAGTCAGAGACAAAACTACCTGCTGCTTCTATACGCTTGAAGACCTTAGAAAAATCATAGAAGAATCAGGCTTTCGAAATGTGAGATTTGAGCATTTAGATGAAGATAACTTTTTAATAGAAGCAGTGAAATAACAAAGATATTGTTCCTCTCTAAATATGATTCGCTTGGGTGTTCATGTGTCTATAGCGGGAAGGATACATAAAGCAGTAGAACGGGCTAAGACACTCGGATGCAACACGATGCAGATATTCTCCCATAGCCCGAGGGGATGGGGACTAAAAGAACTGAATGATGATGAAGTAAGGCTTTTCAGGAAGATCAGGGAAGAGGCAGACATCAGACCGTTATATGTTCATACCTCATACCTTATTAACCTATGCACACCTGATAAAGAACTCTACAGGAAATCTAAGGAACTCTTTATTTCCGAGATTGAAAGGGCAGATATTTTAGGTGCAGATTATCTCATTACACACATTGGTAGTATCAGAGATTCTGATGAAAGGGAAGGTGAAAAGAGGGTGGTAGAAACACTGATTTCTGTCTCTGAAAAACATAAAGGTTCTACAAAGGTTCTCCTTGAGAATACAGCAGGTGAAAGGGGAGAGATTGGTTATACCTTTGAGCAGTTGTCAGAGATGTTGAAAAAGACAGAGGGTGGAATTGTAGGAGGTATATGTTTTGATACATGCCATGCCTTTTCTTCTGGTTATGATATTTCTACATCCCGGGGAATAGAGGAGGTCTTTAATAAATTGAATCAAACCATAGGTATGAAGTCACTGAAGGTTATCCATCTTAATGATTCAAAGAGGCCCCTTGGTTCAAGGATTGACCGTCATGAGAATATAGGTAAGGGTTTTATCGGTATTAAAGGTTTCAGGGTTTTCTTGAATCATTCCTGGGTAAGAGATATTCCCTTTATACTTGAAACTCCGAAGAAAAAGGAAGAGGATGATATAAGGAATCTTAAGGTTCTTAGGGAAGTTCTCGGTGTTTAAATCTATCAGCTTGCAAGCATCCCTACCTCTTCTTCTACAAAGATAGAGTTTCCATTTTCAAGGATAATCTTTACGGTTTTTGTATCCTTAAATCTGCCTTTAAGTATCTCCTCGGAGAGCGGATCTTCTATACATTTCTGAATAGCCCTTCTCATAGGTCTTGCCCCATAAGCAGGCTGGTAATATTTATCCAATATCCAGTCTTTAATTTCAGGGGACACTTCCAGTGTCAGGCTCTGTTCGGATATCTGACTGTTCAGCTCTCCAATTAAAAGGTCAATTATCTTGAGAAGGTGGTCCTTTGTAAGAGGATGGAATACTACTGACTCATCTACCCTGTTGAGGAATTCAGGATTAAAGATTTTCTTAAGCTCAAGAAGGACAATCTCCTTCATCTTCTGTACTGAGTCCTTGAAATCAGATTTCTGGAAACCTAAGGGGGTATCCTTCTCTATGACCCTTGCGCCGATATTTGAGGTCATAATTACCACGGTATTCTTAAAATCTACCTTCCTTCCAAAACTGTCAGTAAGAATTCCATCGTCCAGAACCTGGAGAAGAATGTTAAAGACATCAGGATGGGCTTTCTCAATCTCATCAAGTAGTACAACAGAATAGGGCCTTCGCCTTACCTTCTCGGTAAGTTGACCGCCCTCCTCGTATCCTACGTACCCTGGAGGTGCACCGGTAAGACGGGAGACACTGAACTTCTCCATATATTCTGACATATCTACTTTTATAAGGGCATTCTCATCATCGAAAAGGAAGGCAGCTAACGCCCTTGCTAACTCTGTCTTTCCAACACCAGTAGGTCCAAGGAATATGAAAGACCCTATCGGCTTCTTTCGGCTCTTAAGCCCTGCCCTTGATCTTCTTATAGCCCTTGAAACAGCCTGTATAGCTTCATCCTGTCCAACAATTCGCTTATGGAGTCCCTCCTCCATTCTTAAAAGCTTGTCTGACTCTTTCTCTTCAAGTTTGAAGAGGGGTATACTCGTGATCTTCGATACAACCGAAGCAACAACCTCTTCAGTAATTATGGGAAGATCTTTTTCCTGGTTCTCTCTCCAGCTCTTCTGCATCTCTTCAAGTAGTGCCCTAAGATGTTCTTCTTCTAACTTTAGTGTTGATGCCTTTTCATAGTCCTGTAGTTTTAGATAAAGGTTCTTTTCTCTTGATAGTTTCTTCAGCTCCTTTTCCATGCTCTTTAGTTCAGAGGGAGGTGTAAACCTGATAAGTTTAGCCCTTGAGCAGGCCTCATCTATAACATCTACAGCCTTATCTGGGAGGAATCGGTCTGAGATGTAACGGTCTGATAGTTTTACAGCAGAGATAATAGCCCCGTCTGTAATCTTTACCCTATGATGGGACTCATATCTTGATCTTAAACCCTTAATGATCTTGATTGTTTCATCTGTAGTAGGAGCCTGGATATATATTGGCTGAAACCTCCGTTCTAAGGATCCGTCCTTCTCGATATACTTTCTATACTCATCAAGAGTTGTGGCTCCAATGCAGTGTATTTCCCCTCTGGATAGGGCGGGCTTAAGCATGTTGGATGCGTCTATTGATCCCTCTGCAGCCCCTGCACCTACCAAGGTATGGAGTTCATCGATGAAAAGAATTATATTATCTGCCTGAGTAATCTCTTTCATTACGATCTTAAGCCTTTCTTCAAACTGGCCTCTATATTTGGTTCCTGCTATCAGTGAACCCAGGTCTAAGGATACAATTCTCTTATTAAGCAGATTTTCAGGGACGTCGTTATTGACAATCCTCTGTGCCAGCCCTTCGACAATAGCGGTCTTGCCAACTCCTGGCTCCCCTATAATTGCAGGATTGTTCTTTGTTCTACGGCAGAGGATCTGAAGAACCCTCTCTATTTCGTTTTCTCTCCCAATTACAGGGTCAAGTTTATGTTCTTTTGCAAGTTGTGTGAGATCCCTTCCAAACTCGTCAAGGGCAGGTGTGGCTGTCTTCTTGTCCTTTCCGTGAGGCTGATTTCTCAGGACAAAGTTTATGGTAAGCTGTCTTGCACCTAATAAGTTTGTCCCAAGACTTCTGAGTATCTTTCCTCCAATTCCTTCTTCCTCTCTGATAAGGCCGAGAAGAAGATGTTCGCTACCGATATAATTGTGACCGAGAAGTTTGGCTTCTTCCACGGCTAACTCGAGAACCTTCTTTGCCCTCGGTGTAAACGGTATTTCACCAAAAGTGAGGATATTTGAACCGCTCGGCAGTGTCCTTTCCACCTCTAATTTTACTTCATCAATTGAGAGCCCCATCTTTCTCAGGATCGCTACAGGGAGCCCTTCCTCATCTTTGAGGATACCTAAAAGGAGATGTTCGGTGCCGAGGTAATCATTCTGATGTTTCTCTGCCTCTTCTCTTGCAAGGATTATGACCTTTCGTCCTCTGTCAGTAAATTTCTCAAACATTTTGAATTTCTCTTATGCTTACAAAGAAATGATACTTTATTTAAACATTTATTGTCAAGAGGTTTGTCAAGATGTTGAGGTATGACAGAAGAAAGAAAATGAATTTAAAATAACCTCATCATTGAATCAACAAATCGGTTTCAAGCTTTAAAGGATTTGTGATACAGAAGACGACGGGACATCTCTCTTTGGCTAATTTTTCTATTCTTTTTATCTCGTCTTCAGGTGCATTACTCTTTACAATGGCAGTTATCTTTACTCCTTCAATAGGTGGGTTTTCACTCAATCCGAGAACCCTTGAAAAATCCATCTTGTTTTCAGCAATGATTTTGAATCCTTCGAGGTGCAGATTTTCCATTGCGGCTATTGTTGCAAAAGTGGCTGCATAACACGAGGCTAATCCGAAAAGGCAATAATGCATGGGGCCTGGTCTGGTTCCGCTTCCACCAAGGAAAGTTGGTTGGGTCATCTCAAGGTTCATCTGCCCTTTCTCAAAAGAGACCTCTGCTTCAAACTGTGATCCTTCGCCCTCACCTGTATTCCATGTTCCTTCCATCTTTGTTACTCTTTTTGCCTCATCGGGATTCTTTTTAACCTTTTCGATAGTTTCTCTAATTTTTTCAAGTTCAATCCTGTAAATCATAACGATCCTCCTTTTTTGAAGAAAAAATGATTTTAAGGCTTCCTGGCCAGAATGCAGATAAATCCTGCGCCCTCTATTACTTGATGGTGTACAGTTTCTTTATATGGTTTCTCTGATGGTGGTTGGCAGAGCGTTGATGAATATCCTTCAATCCTCATCTTTTCTTTCACTACCATCTTTATTACCTCATCTGTGCTATAGAACATTGCATGCCTGTAGATCGGATGCTCTTCCTCTCGTTTCTTCATATAAAGTCTGCCCCAGCGACTTTCTCTGTTGATTATGCCGACAATCAGCCCTCCATCCCGCTTCAGTACCCTTTTAGACTCAGCCAATACCCTTTCAGGTTCTTCAACAAAACAGAGTGTAAAGAGCAAGAATACACCGCCAAAAGATTCATCTTTGAAAGGGAGTTTTTCTCCTCTTGCCTTCTTCACCTTTATGCCATGCCTCTTTGCTATCCCTAATGCCTTGGCAGAAGGGTCTATGCCAGAATCGATCCCCAGTTCTTTCGCAAACCTCCCTGTCCCAACACCTATCTCAAGAAAAGGCCTTTCGAGGCCTTTTGTGAGAAACCTTACTGCCTCGACTTCCATTTCGAAGAGCACCCTTCCCTCTGAAGTATCAAAGCATTTGTCGTAATCTTCAGCATATTGGTCAAATGCATTAATAGAATCTTCCATATCCCCTAAAAGGTCAGATTCATATCTGCCTGAATAACTACTTCTTTGTAATATTTTGCAGGATCTGCAACCTTTACTCCTTCTACCAAGTCGCTGGGTACCATCTCGAAAAGTGAGACATTTAATGGGCAGGCAAGTACAGTTGCACCTTCAGCTATAAGCATTATGAAGAGGTCTTCCGCTGTTGGTAATTCCATTTCCTCCATCTTTTTCATCACCGCATCACCTATCTCTTTAGGGGCATCAGGGAGGCACTTAAGCTCTTTCACTTTATCCTTATGTACCGCATTTATACCCCTTGATCCAAAGAATATCGTGACCTTTGAACCTTCTCTCAGAAGACTCAATGCCGTCATAAGGGCATTAAAAACTTGACATAATTCATCATGGAAACACATTATGGATACATTTTTAATTATCTTAGTCATAGTGTATTCCTTTCAATTTGTCATTGCAAGCGAAGCGAGGCAATCTCTTGGTTTTGCTTTTTAGAGCATAAAACATATTCAGAACCTCTCTTTGAGATTACTTCGGGACTTCGTCCCTCGCAATGACACCTTAATATTAAGCCTCCAGAGTCTCATGGGAAATTGCTTAACCCATGTTTCATCTTCCACAAGAAGTATCTTTCAAATCCGATTTTCATCCACCTGTATATAATACTCTCTTTCAACTCTGATTCCTGCCTCGGCGGGAGAACCGGTTTAGCCTTCATAATAGCGGCGGTATTTCCCATATCCATCAGACATACTACATCAATTGGTATATCCACTGGTGGTGTCTTTCCAGTTATATCTGATGCTATCGCTTCTACAGCTGTCTTCGCCATCTTAACTGTCATATACCCTGTTTTAGGTACACCTGTTGGAACCGGCGTCTGCTCGGGCGGTGCGATCGCCATCGCTACTCCAACAGCGAAGATGTTTTTATATTTTGTATGTCTGTATTTTCCGTCTACAGGGATAAAGCCCCTCGGATTCCCGAGTGGCGAAACAGCAAGTACACCTTTAAAGGGAGGTGCAAACATACCCATCTTGTATGGTAGTTTTGTGCCATCCTTCAGCCTTACCTCATCAGGTGTGAACTCTTCGATAGCCTGGTTGGCGAGCACCTTTATATCTCTGTTTGCAAACTCGTCCTCCATTATCCTTTTCGATTTTCCAAGTCCACCGATTCCGAAATGGCCTATATAGGGTTCTGATGTAATAAATATTATCGGAACCTTATGTCTAATTTTCCTGCGTCTTAGTTCTGCATCTATTTCAAAGGCATATTCATAAGGTGGGCCAAAACAACTGACGCCCTGTACAGATCCAATTACAGCTGTCCCTGGATTATCAAGAAACTTATTCCATGATTTATTCGCTTTCTCAGCCTGCTCTAAGGTAAAAATACATTCTGTATATCCCTTTTCAGGGCCGAGACCAGGAACTTCTTCAAATGAAAGATAAGGGCCTGTTGCGATTATCAGATAGTCGTAATGTAATTCATCGGTAGAGGTTATAACAGTGGATTTTTCAGGCTCAACCGATAGCGCAGTAGTTTGAAGAAATTTTATATTTTTTGGAACAAGAATTTCTTTTAAGGGAAGGGTTATGTTCTCTGCCTTTCTCCAGCCCATAGCGACCCAGGGAAGAGAAGGGATAAAGACAAATTGTTTCTGATCACAGATAAGTGTTATGTCGGCATTTCTACCGAGGAGCCTCCGTAGCTCAAAGGCTGAGGTTAATCCTCCAAAGGAACCACCCAGAATAGCTATCTTTGCCATTTTATCCTCCTTAATTAAAAGGAACCAACTACCTTTTCTGCCTGAGCCATCAGATCGACCAGTTCTGAATGATCGATAATCTTTAGCCCATCAATCTTTGGTGTTGTAATTCCACGTATAGAAAGATCATCCTTTATTGCATATACCTTACCAGTAACTGGTGACCTTTCTTCCATAGTTAGATAGACAGCGTCATGGATGAGACATAGGTCAGAATCTTTTGCTAAGGAAAGGGCAGTCTTGAATTCCTGTGTATCTGGCGAGCTTGATATAATAAAAAGCATCTTACCTCCATGAATAGGCTAAAAAATCATAGTTGAGTGTGATTTCTTTATGATATTCCTTATATCATCCTTTCCTATAACCTTTACACCTTCTATAAGGTCTTCTTCCTTAAGCTCCCTCGATATCATAGAATCCCTATCGACAAATATTTCTATATCCTCTACAAGACCGAGGGACTCTTCGAGGTTGCTGAATCCTGTTTTACCAATATCTTGTGCCCTTTTTGCGAGAAATATCCCTCCATCGATCAATAAAAGGATAGCCTTAAAATCATCCCCAGCACCAAGGGCATGCCTTACAGCCTCTGCCGCATTTATAAGACCGTATGGAGGCTTTCTTGAGATTATCGTTACTGCATCCATTTTCCCTCCTGACAGGTCATAGACCTAACCAAGATTCAACCATATATCTGTTTCATTCATCGTTTTATACACTCCCTTGAGGGAACCGACCTCTGTTCCTTCCATATAGTCAGCTTTCACTGCACGGCGAAAGTTTAAGCAACCGCCTCAGAGGTCAACTTTCAGCCCCTTTTTTATCAGTTCAGAAAAACTTTCCTCTGCATTCGGGATGCCCTTTGCCTTCTGACCTTTGAGAAAATTATAGACACCATCCCCTGAGGCAATGAGGTTGACCCTATAGTTTTTTTCTAAGGCGGCTTCAGATAGTTTAATAGCTGTATAGGTATTTTCGCTTGTGTAAGGGGAGGAAGTTAGAAATATGGTAAATGTCTTTGGCATAAATCCTCCTTTCTTTGCTTAGAATAAAATTCTTTTTGGCTCTACCACTGACGCAACTACTTACTCCTCCCTTTTGCTAAAGTGTATCCCCTTTTTGTTACAGGACAACATTCAGGAGCCGGTAGGTCTTTAGTATAATTCTTTTTCAGTACCTTAAGAATCTCGGGAACCATCGGGTCTTTAAGAAAATAACACCTGAGTCTTCCATCCATATAATAATCTACAGCCCCGCTGTGCCTTAGGAGGCTGAGGTGCTGTGATATATTCGCCTGCCTTACATCCAGAAATCCCTCGATATCACTAACACATTTTACACCACGGCTGAGTTCCTCAAGGATCTTGATTCTCGTTGGATGGGAGACAATCTTTAATAATTCTATTCTTTTATTATTCATATATTCTAATATCTGAATATATATCATAAATTATAATATCTGTCAAGTGAAGATGAAGATTAAGATATATACAATATAATGGTATACCCCTTAAATGTTTTATTGCAACGAAGATCTTTTATCAGATAAAAGTCTGAAAGATTGTATGAATGGGTTTTATTTAAAACAAAAATCTTGACAAAAATAAGAACCTATGCTTAGATTCTTTCGACTTATCGAAATCCCCCTTAGTATCTGGTGGGAGATTAAAAAATCCGAAGCAAATCATGGAGAGACCAAAACAATCAGGAGGTTGCAATGAATCCAGAAGACCTTAAGTATCATAAAGAACACTGCTGGGTAAAGGTTTCAGGTAAGAGGGCGACTATAGGTATTACGGATCATGCACAGGAATCCCTCGGGGATATAGTCTATATTGATCTGCCGGAGCTGGACACAGAGGTTGAGGCCAACGGAGAACTTGGCGAGATAGAGTCCACAAAGGCTACCTCTCCTGTTATCAGCCCTGTAAGCGGAATGGTTGTAGAGGTGAATGAGGAGTTGACAGATTCACCCGAAATAATTAATGAAGACCCTTATGGAAAGGGGTGGATTGCTGTGATAGAGATAGATGATCCTTTAGAGGTTGAGGAACTTATGGATGCGAAGAGTTATGAGAATCTCGTAAGGGAAGAATCTAAATGAAAATAGTAGTTGTTGGGGCTGGTCCTGGAGGATATGTAGCTGCAATAAGGGCAGCACAGTTAGGGGCAAAGGTTACTATTATTGAGGATACAGAAGTCGGGGGCACATGTCTTAACAGGGGATGTATCCCTACCAAGACGATAATTGCGTCCACAGATGTTCTGGATAAGATACGGGATGCCGGGGAGTTTGGCTTTGAGATTAAAGGGGATATATCCTTCAGTCTCGAAAAGATAATGGAGAGAAAAGAGAAGGTAGTCAATACACTTGTGAAGGGTATAAAGGGTCTCTTTAAAGGTCTCGGAATAGAACTATTAGAGGGGAAGGGAAAGCTTCTCAGCCCTGGGAAAGTAAAGGTAACTCAGAAGGATGGCACTGATAAGGAGGTAGATGCAGATAAGATTATTATAGCTACAGGATCGAGGCCATTGAATATACCTGCCTTCCCTTTTGATGGTGAGGGGATACTTTCGAGTGATGATGTGCTTAAGATAAAAGAGGTACCGAAGAGCCTCATCATAATAGGTGCAGGTGTAATAGGTTGCGAGTTTGCTAATATTTTCAGTTCTCTTGGCACAGAAATAACGATGGTCGAGATGATGCCCCATGCGGTATCAACTGAAGATGAAGAGATTTCAGATATACTCGGGAAGGAGCTTAAAAAGAGAAAGATAAAATTCATCCTTAATACTAAAGTAGGAAAGGTTATAAAAGAGAATGGTGGTATTGTTGCTACACTTACAGATGGTTCGGAGATCCGCGCTGAGAAGATGCTTGTATCTATAGGAAGGGCCTTTAATACAGAGGGAGTTGGACTTGAAGAAGTTGGAATAAATAAAGGCAGAAGAGGTGAAATACTTGTTAATGATATGATGGAGACCAATATCCCCGGGATATACGCCATAGGAGATGTAATTGGTGGTATAATGCTCGCACATGTTGCCTCCACAGAAGGGATAGTTGCAGTTGAGAACGCCCTCGGTGGAAAGAGGAGAATTGACTACAGTGTAGTACCCTCAGGAATCTTCACAAGTCCTGAGATAGGGAGCGTTGGCCTAAGAGAAAAAGATACAGCCGAGAAGGGTTATAATATAAATATAGGTCGCTTTCCCTTCCGTGCCCTTGGCAAGGCCCATGCATCAGGAGAGATAACAGGTATGGTTAAGGTCATAGCCGATGCCAAAGATGATAAGGTTTTAGGTGTCCATATTATCGGTCCCCATGCTACAGACCTTATCCATGAAGCAGCCTTAGCAATGAAGATGAGTGCTACTTCAAAAGATATAGCCCACACAATCCATGCCCACCCAACTTTTTCAGAGGCGATAATGGAAGCCTCAGAGGATGTCCACGGAATGGCGATACATATACCCAAGAAGTCCTGAGTTAATATCCTGCCAGAACACAAACCCCGATTCGGAGAATTTCACATTTTGATTTTTCTATTCTATTAATAAATCTTTTATCTTGGATTACTCCTTTTTGAAGAGAATAAATGTAGTAATCATTTGCCAACAGGATATTTTTGTGCTATCTTAAAAATCAAATTATGGCGAAGATTAAATTCGGCACCTCTGGATGGAGGGCTATAATAAGTGATGAGTTTACCTTTGATAATCTGAAGCTCGTTGTTCAGGCAATAGCAGATTACCTTATCTCGGAAGGATATAAAGGTAAAGAAGTGATTGTAGGCTATGATACGAGATTTCTCTCAGAGAAGTTTGCAGAGGAGACCTGCTGTGTACTTGCTGCTAATGGTTTTCACGCTATCCTGTCGATGAGAGATGTCCCTTCTCCTGTAATTTCGTTTTCGATATTAAAAAGAAAGGCAGCTGGCGGGATAAATATCACTGCGAGCCATAATCCCCCTGATTATAGTGGTATAAAGTTTTCTCCTTCCTGGGCAGGACCTGCACTTCCAGAGGAAACGGATGATATTGAAAAACGGATCAACGGACTTAAAGGATCTTACAAGGAAATCAATCCCCTTGAAGCCTTTGAAAGGGGGATGATTGAGAAGGTAGATTTAAGTACTACCTACATTGAAGATCTGCTCAGAAAGGTTAATCTATCAGCGATAGGCAAGGCAGGTCTCAAAATAGTTATTGATCCACTTTATGGTACAGTAAGAGATTATCTTGATAAAATACTGAGGGATGCAGGATGCGATATATCAGTCCTTCATAGTTATAGGGACCCCTATTTTGGAGGGCTTACCCCAGAACCATCGGAGAAAAATCTTGAGGAACTCATAAGGTATATCAGAAAAGGAGAATATGACATTGGCCTTGCAACTGATGGCGATGCAGACCGCTTCGGTATTGTGGATTCTGATGGAAGTTTTATAGAACCCAATTACATCCTCGCCCTCTTATTCGATTATCTTGTAGAAAATAGAAACTGGAAAGGAGGGGTTGCGAGGTCTGTTGCTACAACACACCTTATTGATGCCATCGCCAAGACCCATGGTATTGAGGTATACGAGACGCCTGTGGGTTTTAAATATATCGGGGAACTTATAGCAAAAGACAAGATTATCATAGGAGGTGAGGAAAGTGCAGGCCTGAGTATAAAAGGCCATATCCCTGACAAAGATGGCATACTTGCCTGCCTGTTAGTTACAGAGATGGTGGCAGTAAAGGGGAGGACTATAAAAGAACTCTTAGGGGATCTCTACGAGAGGGTTGGAAGGTTTTATAGTAAAAGGGTGGATCTGAGGGTTTCAGAAGACTTTATAGATAAACTCAAGACTCAAAATTCAATACAAAAGATAGAAAAAATCTCTGGCCTTATGGTAAAAGATACAATTACTAAAGACGGGACAAAATACATCTTTGAGAACGGAAGCTGGCTCCTTATGAGACCTTCCGGGACTGAACCTTTACTCAGGCTATATGTAGAGGCAGGCTCTAAAGCGGATATTGAGAAACTAATAGGAGCAGGAAAGGAATTTGTAAGGGCAGGAGAGAGATGAGCAAGATAGTTAATGTTTTAGCAAGAGAAATCCTTGATTCGAGAGGGAATCCGACAATCGAGGTTGATATTATACTCAAGAGCGGGGCTATGGGAAGGGCTGCTGTACCTTCTGGTGCCTCTACGGGTGAAAGGGAGGCACTGGAGCTGAGGGATGGTGATTCCAGGTATCACGGAAAAGGGGTTCAGAAGGCAGTAAGGAATGTTATAGAAGAGATTGCCCCCCATATTATAGGTATAGAGGCATCAGAGCAGGTTTATATAGATAATCTATTGGTAAAACTCGATGGTACAGAAAATAAAGGGAGGCTCGGAGCGAATGCGATACTTGCGGTCTCTCTTGGTATGGCAAAGGCTGCTGCAGGGGATACAGGACTTCCCCTCTATCGTTATTTAGGAGGAAGTGATGCCAAGGAACTTCCTGTACCGATGATGAATATACTAAATGGCGGTGCCCATGCAGACAATAATATAGATATACAGGAGTTCATGATAGTGCCTTCAGGTGCGTCTTCCTTCAGGGATGCCCTGAGGATGGGAGCAGAGATATTTCATACCCTTAAGGATGTTCTTAAGAAAAGGGGTAATAGCACTGCTGTCGGTGATGAGGGCGGATTTGCACCTGACCTTGAATCGAATGAGGAAGCGATAAAGTTAATACTTGAAGCAGTAGGGAAGTCGGGCTACAGCGCAGGGGAAAATGTTTATATTGCTATTGATGCAGCAGCAAGTGAATTCTATGTAGATGGAAGGTATATGTTTAAAGCCGAGAAGAAAGGCCTTTCTTCAGGAGATATGATAGATCTTTATGATGACTGGATAAGGAGGTACCCGCTGATATCTATTGAGGATGGTCTATCAGAGAGGGACTGGGATGGATGGAAAGTCCTTACAAAAAGGCTCAGCAAGAGCGTCCAGTTGGTAGGAGACGATATCTTTGTGACAAATCCTGAGATCCTGAAAAGAGGGATAGAAGAAGGGATAGGGAATTCTATCCTTATCAAATTGAACCAGATAGGTACGATTACCGAGACCCTTGATGCTGTAAATATAGCAAAGAAGGCAGGATATACAACTGTTATATCGCACCGTTCCGGAGAGACAGAAGATACAAGTATTGCTGATCTCGCAGTTGCATGTAATGCAGGGCTTATTAAGACAGGCTCTCTTTCAAGAACAGACAGGACCGCTAAATATAACCAGCTTCTGAGGATTGAAGAGGAATTGGGCAGGTCAGCCATTTACAGAGGGAAAGGAGTGTTTTATAATATAAGTTAACAAGATATGAAATAGTAAGGACATGTCGAAGAATAAGACCAAAGAACAGGGAGAGGTAGAAAGGAAAAAAAGAATACGCTTCTTTATGATGTTAAGCCTTCTTTTCATTTTATATTTCGTTCTTTCCTTTATCTTTGGAGATATGGGTCTCATAAGCCATCATAGAATGAAGAAGACCTATCAAAGGCTTGAGCAGGAGTTAGACAATCTAAGTAAGGAAAATGAGAAGCTGAGAAAAGAGATTGATGCCCTTAAGACCGATCCCGATCATATAGAGAGGCTTGCGAGAGAAAGACTCGGTCTCTTAAAAGAGGGAGAGATCATATACCAGTTTGAAAAATAGGAATGGGTAAAGGTGACAGAAAAACAAGGCGTGGGAAGGTGTGGAGAGGTACACACGGAAAAACAAATCCGAAGAAGAAAAAGAAACGGTAGGAAAGATTAAAGGAATTGCCATGGGGAAAACTTTATATATTATGTTCCTCTGGCATATGCACCAGCCCTACTATAAGGACCCCTTTAAGGATGAATATACCCTTCCCTGGGTGAGACTCCATGGCATAAAGGATTATTACGATATGGTTGCGATACTCAGGGATTTCCCTGATATCCACCAGACCTTTAACCTTGTCCCTTCCCTCCTTGAACAGATAGAGGACTACACAAAGAATAAGGCTAAGGATAGATATATGTACCATGCCCTTATTCCTGCAGATAGTCTTTCCCTTGAAGAGAAGGTCTTTATACTCCATAACTTCTTCCTGGCAAACTGGGACAATATGATAAAGGTATATCCAAGATACCATGAGCTACTTGCAAAGAGAGGATATTATATTTCAAAGAACGAGCTTGAAAGGGTATCGAGATACTTTACCTCTCAGGATTTTCTTGACCTTCAGGTATGGTTTAACCTCTGCTGGTTCGATCCGTTATTCAGAGAAAATGATACTTTTCTCGTAGAGCTCATCAGAAAGGAAAAGGATTTTACAGAAGAGGAGAAGAAAATTCTTATCGAAAAGCAAATAGAAGTACTCGGACTTATAATCCCTGAATACAAAGAGATGGAAAAGAGAGGACAGATAGAGATATCCACAAGTCCTTACTTTCATCCTATCCTTCCCCTTCTCTTTAATACGGATTCTGCAAAGGTCGCAATGCCATGGATAAGGCTTCCCAGTGACAGGTTCTCCCATCCCGAGGATACGGAGGAACAGATAGATAGGGCGATCCATTATCATGAGAAGACCTTCGGAAGGAGGCCTGAAGGTATCTGGCCATCTGAAGGGTCTGTCAGCAAGGAAATCCTTCCGCTTATCTCTAAAAAAGGAATTAAGTGGATAGCCTCGGATGAGGGAATCCTATCAGGGTCTCTCGGAATAAACATCGACAGGGATTTTTCAGGGATAACTAAAAATCCGGAGATACTCTACAGGGCCTATCAGACGGAAAACCTTTCTATAGTCTTCAGAGACCATATACTATCAGATCTGGTAGGCTTCATCTATTCCAGATGGGACACGAAAAATGCGGTCGATGACTTCATAGGAAGGCTCCATAAAATAAAGGGAGGGCTTTCTAATAGTAATGAGGATCATATCGTCTCTATCATACTTGATGGAGAGAATGCCTGGGAACATTATAGAAATGACGGGAGAACCTTTCTTCTCCATCTCTATGAGAGACTCAGCAGTGACCCATTCTTAAAGGTCGTTACAATGTCGGAATACCTGAGGGACCATTTTCCGGAGAAAAGGATAGAGAACCTCTTTTCTGGTTCATGGATAAATCGCAATTTTGCTATATGGATAGGACATGAGGAAGACAATACCGCCTGGGACCTTCTTGGAAGGACAAGGAGAGACCTTATTGAGTATGAGGAGGCGACTGATGAAAAGGATAAAGAAGTCTTATCAGAGGCATGGAGGGAAATATATATAGCAGAAGGAAGCGACTGGTGCTGGTGGTATGGCGATGAACATTCCACAGAGAATGCAGCCGAATTCGATGAACTCTTCAGGGCACATCTTATGAAGGTCTACAACCTTATTGGGAATGAGATACCTGCTGACCTTCATATCCCGGTTACAAAGGAAGACAGGAAATTTCAACCGGGCATAGAAATTACCTCCTTTATTTCCCCTGTAATAGATGGAGAGGTGAGTAACTATTACGAATGGCTGTCAGCAGCCTATCTCGATGTGAGTAAAATGGGCGGAACTATGCACAGGGCAGAAAGCATACTCTCCCATATATATTACGGATTTGATCTTAAAAATATCTTTATCAGGTTTGATACACAGAGGCGACTTAAAGACCCGAAGGTTTCAGAAATAACCTTTTCTATCCGTTTTCTAAAACCAGAGAACATAAGTGTAGAGATCAACTGTTCTCCAGCAGAGAAAAGCACAAGGGCTGAATTATTCAGACATAAAAACGGAGAAAGGTTTCTGATAGGGAATATATCTACTATTGCTGCCAGTGATATTATAGAGCTTGCATTGCCTTTTTCATTACTTGATGTAAAGGAATCAGATGAGGTGGCATTTGTTATTATAGTCAAGAGGGATGAATCTGAACTTGAGAAATGGCCCTATAAGGGATATATCTCTTTCAATGTCCCCACGCCAGATTTTGAGGCGATAATGTGGAAGGTATAGAAAGACTTCAGACTTTAGACTAAGGACTCATTGTTATGTATGAATTAATGGTAGAAACAGGTTTCTCCGCTGCACATCAGTTAAGGGGCTATGATGGAAAATGTGAAAGACTCCATGGCCACAACTGGAGGGTTAATGTACATGTCACTGCAGAAAGGTTGAATGAGATAGGGCTTGCGATAGATTTCCATGAACTTAAAAAGATCGCAGAGGAGATACTTTTCCCTCTGGATCATTCGAATCTGAATGAAGTCTTCCCCTTTACAGAGATAAACCCATCGTCAGAGAATATTGCCAAGTGGGTTTACGACAACCTCAAGAAAAAGATCTCCGGGAAAAATGTACAGGTCTCAATGGTTACGGTCTGGGAATCGGAGACCGCATCAGCGACATATCTGGAATGAAATAACCAACTAATCCCTAATCGGGGAGTCTTAACTGTAATAATATCTAACATTCACTTGACAAATTATCTTACATATGATATGTTCCCTTAAAAGGGGGTTAAGATGATAAAGATTGGTCAAAGAATAAAAGGGTTGAGGGAAAGGATGGGGATCAAGCAGCAAAGGCTTGCTGATATGCTAAAAGTTTCGCGTCCAACGATATCTCAGATAGAAAATGAAGAAAGAAAAATCTCAGTTGATGAGTTAATAAAACTATCAGAAATATTCAATCTTTCCATAGAATCCTTATTAGATTTAGAAAAAGAACCAGAGGTTATTTTATCCGAAGGATCCCGTGGAAGGGATGTCAAGAAAGAAAGAAAAGTGAAACCTCAAATCAGAATCAATGTCCCGCAAAAGAATCTCGAGAAATTTAAGGAAATATTTCTCTACATACTTAATAAAATCGGCTCAAAACCTAATATTGGAGAGACAGTTGTCTATAAACTTCTTTATTTCATTGATTTCGATTATTATGAAAAGTATGAGGAACAATTAATTGGTGCCTCCTATATTAAGAATCAGTACGGTCCTACACCAATAGAGTTTAAGAAAATAGTTGATAAAATGATTGAAACTAAAGAGATTGAAAAAATTGAAAGCAGATATTTTAACTTTCCACAAACAAAGTATCTGCCCTTAAGAAGACCCGACCTTTCTAAATTAAAGGCAAATGAAATTGAATTGATTGACGATGTTCTAAACAGGATTTCTGACATGAATGCTGCTCAAATAAGCGAATATTCCCATAACGATGTTCCTTGGATAACAACCCAAGACGGGAAGATTATCGAATATGAATCTGTTTTTTATAGAACCGCTCCCTATTCGTTAAGGGAATACGATGAGGATATTTAATGAGGTATCCCGTCTTCCAGAGTTTGAAAAGGATGTAAAGAAACTTCCCAAAAGATTTGAAACCCTTAAAGATGATCTGAAAACCTTTATCGAAAAAGAGATGTTTCTTTATCATAAGTTAAAGATTGATAACAAAGGGGTTTTTCAAATCACAGATCTAAAAATTGAAAATCCTAAAATCTATAAAGCAAAGAAATTTGCTTGCAGGTCCTTGAAAGGCAAAGGTGCTCAGTCTGGAATAAGAATAATCTATGCTTATTTTGAGGAAAAAGATAAGGTTGAGTTGATTGAGATTTATTACAAGGGTGATAAGGAAAATGAGGACAAGGAGAGGATAGTAAGATATTGCAAGGGTAAGAAATAGAAATGATGCTAAATCAAGAGGGCTTAAGGATTTGAAGACTTTAGGCGAACCAAAGATATTATTAACGAGGCTAAAAAAAGGTTGTTTGCAGTATGAGCAAATATAAGATATTTGTTAGCGCCAATCAAAGAGAGCTTAAAGAAGAGAGATTTGCAGTGAAGGATATAATAACCAATAATTCAACCTTGAGGAAGGTAACTTCTTTGTGGTAAAGTTCTATGGGCCGGGAGACAAGATTTTAGACTTGGTTCCAAGCATACCTAAAGAAAGACAGACAGATTTAAGAGAATTGGGATTGAACGAAAGACAGATTGAGGCATTGAGGTTGATGGTGAATGATGGAAAGACTTTTGCCATCAATGAATATTATCAGAAGTTTAATACAAACGAAAAAACTGCTCGCAGAGATTTCAAAAAATTGATTTCCTTAGGATTTGTAGAAAAAATGGGCTCAACTAAAAAGGCATACTTTAAAGCAAGAGAACAACAGGGGTTACCGAAAAAGTAAAAATATGTCCGCAATAATGTCCGAAATTCAAATGTCCGAAATAATTTTAAAATGTCCGAAATAATGTCCGAAATAATTTTACATGATTAACATAATTTTTACACGATTGATTACATGATTAATTAACAAAGGATGGCACATAATCCTGAAATATGGCGCATAAAATGGCTCAAAAATTTAAAGTTTGGCTCGATTAAAATGTCCCTAAAAATGTCCCAAATAAATAACCCTGAACTCCAAACTCCGAACTCCGAACTTCCAAATGGTTGAGAAATACACAGTATGGGGAATGCCTTTTTATAATGAGGCTTACAAGAAAACCGAATTTGAAGATGAATTCAGGGCGTCCTTTTTATAGGATAATGTCGACACGCTTTGCGTGGTTGGCGAAAGAAAAGGGGACAGGTGTAGTAGCTCACAAAAGGAGGGTTATTTCATGAAGAATATTGATATGCAGGTTCAGGGAGACATACTTACTGTCAGGGTAGATTTGAAAAAGGAGTTTGGTCCCTCTGCTTCCGGGAAGACTACAATAATTGCAACTACCGAAGGTAATGTTACAGTGC
>CAKKSD010000049.1 GCA_919902995.1 Thermodesulfovibrionia bacterium | reverse complement strand
GGTGACCTCATCCTTACCAAGGATGTGCTCTGCCAACTGAGCTACATGGGCAAGTTCGTTATTCGTAATGCTTAATCCGTGATGAGTTAAAAATAAAACTCATAACGCATCACGCGTCACTCATTACGATCATGGAGCGGGTGGCGGGATTCGAACCCGTGACATTCAGCTTGGAAGGCTGACGCTCTAGCCAGCTGAGCTACACCCGCAATAACTAAAGTTCAAAGTTAAAAGTAAAAAGTTTCAAATTAAAAAAACTCTCAATTCTTAACTTTTAACTCCAAGTTTTGTCCAAAAAACTGACTGGTGGGGAGGGGAGGATTCGAACCTCCGAAGCCATTACAGCGACAGATTTACAGTCTGTTCCCTTTAGCCACTCGGGAACCTCCCCCATAACTACAGTTATTAGAAATATGTGATTAGTTATAAAGCGTAACAATCCAAGGCCATTTATACATAAACTTTAAACTATCCACTAATAACTATTCACTGCAGTTACTGGAGCCACCGGAGGGGATCGAACCCACGACCCGCTGATTACAAATCAGCTGCTCTGCCAGCTGAGCTACGGTGGCAAAATCACTTTAAACCGATTAATAAACAAATGCTATAACGAAAAACTATGTATTATATTTTCTATTTATATAAATGTCAACCTTTATTTTATAAAAAATCCATTAATAATATCAATATCTTTCTTAACTTTTTCATTACCCCTTTTTTGCCTTAAAGCCTCGTAAATTATTATACCTGCTGAAACAGAAACATTTAAGGATGTCGTCTTACCTAACATAGGAATAGATAAAAGTAAATCACAGTTTTCAGCGATTACCCTTTTTATTCCTCTCCCTTCGCTTCCTATAACCAATGCCAAAGGTATATCGAGATCCATATCAAAGATATTTTTTTCTGCACTATTATCCGCCCCTATAACCCATATACCTTCCTTCTTAAGTTCAGATATGGTATGTTTAAGATTTTTTGACTTTACAACCGGCATATAGTCGAGGGCACCTGCCGATGTTTTAGCTACTGTTTCTGTTAATCCAACTGAATGCCTTTCTGAAAGGATAATTCCATGGACTCCCCCAACCTCAGCCACCCTTATTAAGGCACCTAAATTCCTTGGGTCTTCTATCCCATCTAAAAGAATTAAGAGGGGCTTCTCTCCCTTTTCCTTTGCGATCCTTAGAACATCCTCCAATGTCGAGTAGGGCTTTGCAGCTACAATGGCGATAATCCCCTGATGTGAAACACCAGAGGCTATCTTGTTAATTATATCCTTTGGGGTAAACCTGACCTCAATCCCACGCGAATTAGCAAGACTTAATGTCTCCCTTATATTTGTCCCTCTTTTCTCCCTGCTAATGTATATCCTCTCAAAAGGCCTACCAGCCCTTAAGGCTTCAAGGACTGGGTTTAACCCATAAAGCCTATCTCTTTCTACAATCCGAACTTTTCTTCTCACATCTTTATCTTTTCACCTTCCAGACTGTTCCTTCTGGTCTGTCTTCAAGGAGGATACCGTGTTTTTCCAGTTCTTTTCTTATCATGTCGGCCTTCTTCCAGTCCTTATTATCTCTTGCCTCATTCCTTTCTCCGATCTTCTTTTGAATCTCTTCTTCTGAGAATGTGGTTCCCTTAACTTTTTTTACAGCCTTAACCCATTCCTTTGAATCTCTCTGGAAAAGACTCAGAATCTTCCCCTTCTCTTTCAGTGTATCACTCGCCAATTTAAGAATAGCCCTACCCTCTTCAGCAATCACTTCTTTTTTATCAAGAAACCTGTTTATGCTTCTTAGCAGTTCAAAGATATGACCGAGGGACTGAGCAGTGTTGAAGTCATCATCCATCGCCTCTTCAAACCTATTCTTAAAAAGATTAATCTCATCTGATAGCCAACTGCTCTCACCACCAGATTCATCTCCCTTTCCCGCTGCTGATTCAGTCAAGAACCTATCTACCCTTTCCATTGTGGTATAGAATCTATTCAGTGCTCCTTCTGCCTCCTCAAGGTTCCTGTCAGAGAAATCTATAGGACTCCTGTAATGGGTTGACAAGAGGAAAAATCTAACAACCTCAGGATCATAAACATTCAGGATTTCTTTTATGGTGAAGAAGTTACCGAGCGATTTGGACATCTTCTCCTGATTGATATTAACAAAACCATTATGCATCCATAATTTTGCGAAAGGTTTTCCTGTGTATGCCTCACTCTGAGCAATTTCATTTTCATGATGTGGAAAGATAAGGTCTTTTCCACCGGCATGTATATCAAAGGTCTCTGCTAAGTGTTTCATCGACATAGCGGAGCACTCTATATGCCAGCCAGGTCTACCAGGCCCCCATGGGCTTGACCATGAAGGTTCCCTTTCCTTTGATGCCTTCCATAGGACAAAATCCAAAGGATCTCTTTTTCTTTCGTTTACCTCAACCCTTACTCCGGCAATCATTTCATCAGTATTTCTTTTCGAGAGCTTTCCATATCTTCCAAACTTACTAATATCAAAAAACACATCACCTTCAATCTCATAGGCGTAACCCTTCTCTATAAGCCCCTCTACTATTTCTATGATTTCATCTATATGATCGGTTGCCTTAGGTTCGACATCGGCCCTCTCTACACCCAAGCGATCCATATCTTTGTAATACTCATCAGTAAATTTCTTCGCTACTGCCTCAGCAGTAGTTCCTTCTTTTTTTGCCCTATCTATAATTTTATCGTCAATATCCGTAAAGTTTCTAATATATCTAACCTTTAGACCCTTCGACTCGAGGTATCGTCGAACTACATCAAAAATAACTGCCCCTCTTGCATGGCCCAAGTGGCAAAAATCATAGACAGTGACACCACAGACATATATCCCTACTTCTCCAGGTTTTATAGGGATGAATTCTTCCTTTTTCCCTGTAAAAGTATTATATATCTTCAGTGTACTCTCCCTTTCAGTTTGAGGATATCGAATCCTATTTTTAAGCTCCCTTAGTTCCTCTTCTAAGGCATTAAATCTCTCTTCAACTGGGTCAGGCAGATGAATATGGTTTAACATCATATCATATCCATACCTCATTACTATTGTCTTAACTATCTTTCCTGGAACACCTGTAACAGTAGAATAAGGAGGTACAGAATTCAGAACCACAGCATTTGCACCTATCTTCACATAATCACCAATCTCAATAGCACCAAGTATCTTAGCCCCTGTGCCTATAACAACATTATTCCCTATGGTAGGATGTCTTTTACCCCTCTCCTTACCGGTTCCTCCAAGGGTCACACCTTGGTAGAGTGTAACATTATTACCAATCTCAGATGTCTCTCCGATAACTACACCCATACCATGATCTATAAAAAATCCCTCCCCTATTTTTGCTCCTGGGTGAATCTCTATACCAGTCATAAATCTTGAAATATGGGATAGTACTCTCGGGAGGAAAGGGATCTTTTTTCCCCAGAGCCAATGGGAAAACCGATGGATGACTATGGCATGAAAGCCTGGATAGGTTAAAAAAACCTCGAGCAGGCTCGTAGCAGCTGGGTCTCGTTCAAAAACAGCCTTGATATCCATTTTTATTTTATTGATACTCTTCATAAAAAACATTTGTCTGTATTAAATTACTTGCTACTTTTCTTAATAAGACATACCGCATAGGCGGCAATACCTTCCCCTCTTCCTATTGACCCAAGTCCTTCGTTTCTCTTTGCCTTTATATTTATACCAACACCTTCGGTCCTGATTTCGCCAGCGATGGTCTCTTTCATCTTTTCTATATAAGGTGCAAGGAGTGGTTCTTCCGTAATCACAGTTGAATCTATCGAGATAAGACGATATCCCTTTTCACGCAACAGGATTAAAACCCTTCTCAGAATAAAGATGCTTGAAATCCCTTTGTATTGTTCATCTGTATCAGGAAAATATTTACCGAGATCTCCCAGTCCCATAGCCCCTAAAAGGGCATCTGAGATTGCATGGAGAAGAACATCTGCATCAGAATGACCTGAAAGTCCTTTCTCAAAGGGAATTTTCACTCCACCAAGAATAAGTTTTTTACCGGAAACCAATCTATGAATATCATAGCCAAACCCAATTCTCATCAGTAATTTTTAACCTTTTGATCGGCATAACCTCTTTCCTTCTGTCTTTTAAGTATATTTTCACCTAAAATAAGGTCTTCCGGGGTAGTGATCTTGATATTATCGTAAGAACCCATAACTACCTTAACCTTTCCCCCCATCCTTTCTACAAGTGAGGCATCATCAGTACTATAGAAATTATCCCTATAGGCTTTTTCATATGCATTCAATATAATGCTATAGCGAAAGGCCTGAGGAGTATGAATGGACCATAAGTTATTACGCTGAAGGGTCCTTTTAATAAACCAGTCACGACCCACCTCTTTTATTGTTTCCTTAACCGGTACTCCTAAAACTGCTCCATCTCCTTCAAGGGCACCTTTTATTATCATTTCGATTAGATCCCGAGTTATAAAGGGTCTTACTCCATCATGTATAAGGACAAGGTCTGATCTCGGATCAACTAATTTCAGCCCATTATATACTGAATCTTGTCTTTCATATCCACCTGGGGCAATCCTTTTTATCTTATGAAAACAATATCTCTCAACGATATCCTCAAGGCAGATCTCCATATCCCTTTCCTGGAGTACAGGAATTATCTCTGTAATATACTCTATAGAGTGTAGCCTCTCAATAGTTTCAGCAAGAATAGATTTCTCACCAAGGGCGAGAAAGGGTTTCTTAATATCTTCACCGATCCTTTTACCCTGTCCTGCAGATGGAAGAATGGCAACAACCTTAATTGAGCCTTTTGCTTTCTTTCCCATTTAATTAAGTATCAAGGTTTCAGACTATTGGAAAATCAGATCATAATGGTCTTTGATTCTTTGACTCTCTGGCTCTCAAAACTTGATTATCTCGCACCCGCCATATGGTATTCCTCTCGTTCAGCATCCTCCTTCAGTCTTGTAAAGATCATTCTCCCAGCTGTAGTTTGTAATACACTTGTGACCGCTACCTCAACATTTTTCCCTATATACCTTCTTGCGTTCTCTACAACTACCATTGTTCCGTCATCAAGATAAGCTACTCCCTGACCTACTTCTTTACCCTCTTTAAGGACAAAAACCTTCATTGTTTCACCCGGAAGTACTACAGGTTTCACAGCATTAGCCAGCTCATTGATATTAAGCACTGCAACTCCTTGAAGTTCAGCTACTTTATTTAAGTTGAAATCATTTGTAATTATTTTGGCATTAAGCACCTTGGCGAGGGCAACAAGTTTAGAATCAACATCTTTAATCTTTGGGAAATCCTCTTCTATGATTTTTACATTTAAATCAGCCATCTTCTGTATTTTATGGAGAATATCCAGTCCCCTTCTGCCCCTTGCCCTTTTAAGAGGATCCGATGAATCGGCAATATATTGAAGTTCCTGAAGAATGAACTGGGGTAGAATAAATGTACCCTCCAAGAACCCTGTTTCGCATATGTCCGATATCCTTCCATCTATAATCACACTTGTATCAAGAATCTTTATATTTTCATCGGGAGACCCACCTCTTAAGGTTCTTACAATATCTGATATATGAAATCCTTCAGCCCTTTTAATCCCTAAAATAACTCCGAGATATCCAAGAAGAACACTCAACAGGAATTGCATGAAAAATCTCTGTTTATTTGGCAATATGGATGCTAAAGAAGAATTTATAATACTTGAAATTAAGACACCTCCAGTAAGCCCTAATAACCCTCCTATAAGTATCCTGCCTGAGACCTTCCTTAAAGAGATTTCGATAAGTATAATTAAGAGTGAGATTCCAAAACCTGATATTAATCCTATATAATCGTATTCAGCCTTTATTCCAAATCCTGTATAATAACCTATAATAGATCCAAAGATGATCAATAAAATACGGAGCGCATTTATAAACAACTTTATCACCTCCTTTTTTTATAATAATATATGTATGATAATATTTATTAAGTTTTCCGCATAAATATCATGAAGGCTTAACTGTTACATAGAATCTCTTGCCCTCTCTATTAATGTAAAGGAGTACAGTATCATCTCTACCTATCTTGGATGCAATACGATTATACTCCTTCAAGCCTGTTATTTCTTTATGATTTATTTCCTTAATAAGATCTCCCCTCTTTAAGCCTGCCTCTCCTGCAGGGCTTCCTGATTTAACTTTAATTATCACAACACCCTTTTCCTTGCCAGGAAGGTTAAGTTCCTTTGTCATCTCTTTTGTAAGTTCCCTTACAGTTATATCGCTCAGTATATTCTCTCCCCCTTCACGCATTTCCCGACCAACAGAACTAACTTCCGAAATCTCTTTCGGGAGCTCAACGATCACAGCATTAACCTCGATCTCTTTTTTGTCCCTCAGTATCTTAATCTTTACCTTTGTTCCTGCCTGGGTCTGTGCAACCATATTCCTGAGGTTTCCAACATTATCGACCATCTTCCCGTTATAGCTCAGAATAACATCACCTTTCTTTATGCCTGCTTTTTCTGCAGGGCTCTGAGGAGTAACATCACCTATAAGTGCACCTTTAAGATCCTTAAGGCCAAACTCTTTGGCAAGTTCAGAGTTAATCTCTTGAATAGACACACCGAGCCAGCCCCTCACAACCTTACCCTTCTTTGTTAGCTGTTCCATCACTGATTTCACCATATTACTCGGAACAGCGAATCCTATTCCTTGATAACCACCTGTTCTAGAGAAAATAGCTGTATTGATTCCTATCACTTCTCCACGAATATTCACAAGGGGGCCACCAGAGTTGCCAGGGTTTATGGCTGCATCTGTCTGTATAAAATCCTCATAATCAGCTATACCTACATTAGCCCTTCCTACAGCACTTATTATACCCATTGTTACTGTCTGGCTAAGGCCATAAGGGTTTCCGACTGCCAGAACAAATTCTCCAACCTGAAGTTTATCCGAATCCCCCCAGGGAATTGTGGGAAGGTTCTTTGTGTCTATCTTTATAACTGCAATATCTGTCTTAGGATCAGACCCGACAACCTTTCCCCTAAAATTCCTTTTATCTGACAGGAGAACCTTTATTTCCTCAGCCTTTTCAACAACATGGTTATTAGTAATAATATACCCATCGGAAGATGCTATTACTCCTGAGCCAAGGCTCTGTTCCTTCCATTTCCTTGGAGATCTAAATCCATGAAAGGGATCTTCTTCGAAGAAATCCCTGAAGAAGGGGTCACCAAAGAAAGGCGATACAGGTTCCCTGCGGACTACCTTTGTTGTAGAAATATTCACTACCGTTGGTGTGACTACCTTTGCGATTTCTGTAAATGCCTGCCCTGTTTGGACTAATTGCTCCATTACCTTTGGAGAAACTGCTCTCGGAGTAGTTGTATATCCGAAGGGTAACCAGTCAAACCTTGTAGCTGTTAAAAGACCAATAATGATCCCAATAGATATTAGAATGATTGAAAAGATCATCCATCCTGCTTTTCCCCTTTGATTTTTATGAGATAGGAACATTGACTTTTATCTCCCTTTAAAAAATTTATTTTTATTATATATTTTTTGTATATTATTGTAAAGATTTTCTAAAACCAGTAAATCAGGATATTAATCTGATAAGAAGAGAAAAATATGTGAAGGAGGACTTTTGGTATTAGATAGAATTGAGACTATCTTAAATATCCATATAATGAATCAAATATATAATGAGACGAGACTTTTCTTTCATGATTTAAAAGGACTATATTACCTTTTCCTCGACTATTCTGAAAACCTCTGCTGTTTGATTGAGTAGTTTATCAATTTTATCTTCCTTCCTTTTCATATGAAATAGTTCATCAGCAATATTAACAGCTGTAAGTATGGCAACCTTATCTATAGTTAGCACTGGAGCAGTTGCTTGGACCTCTCTCATTTTCTTATCAACAAAATTGGCTAAGGTTTTTATATATTCCTCTTTTGCATCACCTCTGATTGTATAATTCTTGCCGAGAATCTCTACTCTTGTGCTTACCATTTGTACCCCCTCTTTGAATCACCTAATTTAGTTCTACGGATTCTAACTCCCTAAGAATTCCTTCTATTCTTGTCCTGATCAATCCCCTCTCATCAGAGAGGTTATTTAACTCTACCTGAACCATCTCGACCTCTTCTATTCTTGTTTTAATCATATCGATCTCTTTTTGTTTCTCTTTTAATTCCTCCTTTAAAACCATAACCTTCTTTTGAAGAGTCTCTCTTTCCTCCTTCAGATCTTTTACTATTTTTATGATCCTCCCTATCCGCTCTTCAAGGATATCAACTTTTTCAACTGGTTTTACGTTTTTACCTGACATAAGATCGAATAAATCTTCCAATTTAACCCTCCATCAATTATAAAAATAAAGCCTTTTTATTCTTTTGTCAAGCCTCTATCCCTTTTTGTATCCATAGATTGGTTTCACTCTATTATAAACAACTAAACTCTCTTTGGGAATCTATTTTCGCTGAGCAATTGTAAATCCTCTGATATTCCCCATAGCTTCTGAGAACCCTTTTCAAATATGCCTTTGTCTCTTTATAAGGTATTTCTTCTATGAATTCATCAAGTTCTACTGATCTATTCGTTAACCATGAATTAACAGTCTCAGGTCCAGCATTATAAGCAGAAAGAGCTATAATCAGATTCCGATTGAATTTGTCGAACAGATATCTCAGATACCGTGAGCCTCTGGAAATATTTTCACGAGGGTCGAATGGGTCAGAATCGGTTCGGAGTTCGGAGTTCAGAGTTCGGAATTCAGATTTTGGATTTTGGATTTCTATTTTGTGCAATTGTTTAGATATCCACTTCCAAGTAGAAGGGATAACCTGCATAAGGCCCATCGCACCTGCTCTTGATATAGCCTTCGGATCGAAGCGGCTCTCTTCCCGTATTACGGCAGCCAGAAGATACGGATCCATCATAGTTTCGTTAAAGGATTCATTAATAAAGCTCCAAAACCCCAGTGGATATAGAAGATAGATAAACCTCTTATCTCTTCTGGTATGTCCGTCAGCCATAGATATAGCTATTTTATATTCTCCAAGGTTTATATAAGCCCTACCTATTTCTATAAGGGTTTCTAAATTCTCAGGGGTATGAGCTGTTTGCACCACATACCTGTTCCTGAGATAATCAAGCTCCGTCACAGCCTCAGCCTTCATACCGAGGATCTTTAATTCCCTGACATTAGGAAAGGTTATTTCAGAAGGAGATGCAGAATAATAGGAAAAAGATTTAAACTTTTTCTGATCTAAAGGGTTTATTAAGTCATTATTACCTCCTAATCTCTTTCTGGCCAAATATCCATAAAAGTTAGATGGATATTCTTTTATGATGCCCCTGAAAATGACATCTGCCTTAGATCTATTCCCGGATTTTTCATAACCTCTTGCCTCCCAGTAAAGTGCCTGTGGAACCATTGAAGATTCTGGATGCCTTTCTACAAGTAACCTCATATCCTTTGAACTCTTTTCAAAATTCCCTGATAGATATTCTATCCATCCCTTCTGATAAAGTGCATCAGCTGATACATCAGGATACTCATTGATTATGAGATTATAGGTAGCAAGTGCCCTTTCTCTTTCTCCGGATCTCCTTAACTCATCCGCCATTAACAAAAGTACCTCAGGGGTTCTTTTGTCCTCAGGATAGAGCCTGTAGTATTCATTGGAAGTCTTAAAAAATCTGTCTTTATTCCCTTTTCTTAGATGAACCCTTCCAAGGTAGTAAAGCGCTCTTTTTGATACTTCCTTCACCACTGTTTTTTGACTCAAAACCTTATTAATAACTCCTATCGCCTCATCATATCTCCTGAGCTTGAAGAGGGCTATACCTGTTCTGAGCCTGATTTCACTATTTTTTGTATGGTCCTCTTCGAGCTCCAATGCCTTCTGAAGATCAAGAAGTGCCTTTGAGTATAAGGAAACCTTAAAAAGGTTCTCAGCACGCAGAAGATAGTCTTCAACACTCAGTCTCACAGATACCAGTTCTTCTAACACCCTATCTGCACTGGCAGAGACAGGATCTTCTATCCAGAGTTTTTTAAATGTATCGAGCGCCTCCTCCATCATACCCATCTCTTTTAGTGCTTTTCCTTTAAAGAGCCTTGCCTCAGAGACCATCGGATCATTTGTATTCTCTGTAAGAAATGTCTCAAAGGACCTAACCGCTTCACTGTATTTACCAGAAAGGTAAAGGTATTTAGCCTCTTTGAACTGTGCAATACCCTTTAAGGGACTTTTCGTATAGGTTTTATATAGAAGTCTGAGGGTCTCAATAGCCCCCTCATAATCCTTCGCTGCCAATAGACTTTCTGATAAATAATAAAGGGAATAGTCTGCTAACTCTTCATATTCAGAGATAGCCTTCAGAAAAAGTTCCTTTGCCTCTTCCTTTTTCCCTGATTCGAGATAGGTCCTGCCAGACATAAAGATGGAGCGTCTCTTCCAGGGTTCTTCACCACATTTAATAATCGCATCAAAACCTTCAGACGCTTTTATAAAATTTTTCTCATAGAATGCCTTAAGTGAATCATCGAAAAGGGATTGACTGGTAATTCCGGATTGAGTATTTGAAATCTTCGAGACACATTCTGATGCTGTTTCAGAAAAACAGGTTTCAATAAGAAAGGAAAGAATAAATATTATCTCTATCATGATTGTTTTCTCTTGATTCTCCAGTTATATACAAGATTCTACACAAAATATCTACCCATTTCAAGTCTGAAACGAATGCATATTGACAAAAGGCTGTATATCGGTTATTATTATTTCATAATGGATTCGAAAGATAAATTAAGAGAGCTTATCCTTGAACTCGCTCATAAAATAAATGAAGTAATAACAGAAAACCGCCAGATAAAAGATGCCCTCATGAACTTTGAGAAAGAAGGGTACCATGTAGACCTCCTTCTTGCATCCATTACGAGGGTAGCCAGGAAGGAAGAAGAATTAAAATATGAATTTAGTCCCCTCGATAAGGCATTCCTTAATGCCATCAAGATAAAACTGGAATAAAAGATCCATCTTTTCCCCTTATAATATTGTATGAATATCCTGACTCTAATGCCTTCTCATTCAAGGCAATAAGGGATAATTTGCTTGAAGGAATAATCTTTTTCATAGTTTCTTTAACTGCCTCTAATGTAATTATTCTTCTACTGCCGATCAGTGCCCCTACCATCACCATATTTGCAACCCGGGTATCACCGATCTCATCTGCTATCTCGTTTGCAGGTATGCTCACAACCTCTACATCTTCCCTTTTAACCCCTCTCTTTACCAGAGATGAATTTATGATGATAATCCCTTGAGGCTTTACTCTCTTTTCAAACCTTTCAAGGGAGGCATTGTTCATTATTATAAAAGTACCTGGATTCTGAATTATTGGTGAACCTATAATTTCATCAGATATAATGACAGTACAGTTAGCTGTGCCTCCTCTCATCTCCGCCCCGTAGGAAGGAAACCATGTGACATGCATCCCTTCAAGCATTCCTGCCCATGCAAGGAGTTTCCCAATCAAAAGAACCCCTTGTCCACCTGAACCGGCTATCATAATATCAAGATACATCCTTGAAAACCCCAAGCGGAAATACCTTCATCATCGTATCCCTGATCCAGTCCGCAGACTCCTCAGGACTCATCTCCCAGTCCGTCGGGCATGAAGACAGAATCTCTACAAAAGAAAAACCCTTTTCCTCTATCTGATTCAGGAAGGCCTTTGATACTGCCTTTTTTGCTGACAGGATGTTTCTTGGAGAATCAACGGATACTCTTGTAATATATTTTGGACCATCAAGTGTTGACAGTAATTCTGAAACTTTTAAAGGATAGCCATCAATACTGAAATTCCTTCCTTTTGGAGTTGTGGTTGTCTTCTGGCCAAGGATGGTTGTGGGAGCCATCTGTCCTCCTGTCATCCCGTATGTAGCATTATTAACGAAGATAACAGTTATATTCTCACCTCTGTTAGCGGCATGTATAATCTCTGCTGTTCCTATTGCTGCCAGATCTCCATCTCCCTGATAACTGAAGATGATCCTATCGGGAAGAACTCTCTTGAGACCAGTAGCTGCAGCAGGAGGTCGTCCATGGGCTACTTCTAAGATATCAAAATTAAAGTAATCGTATGCAAAGACCGCACATCCCACAGGGGCTATACCTATCGTTTTTTCCCTTATTCCAAAGGAATCAACCGTTTCAGCTATAAGCCTATGGATCAGACCATGGCCACAACCAGTGCAGAACCTGAATGTAACATCTTTTAAACCCTCGGGTCTGCAAAAAACCTTTTTATACTTTAATCCCGAATCTGCAACCTGTCCTGAACCTGTATCAGTATTATATTCTTTTGACTTGGGCATGCCCTAATGAACCATTCAGTTTTTCGAAAGACTTTTCTGTAGATTTATGAGGACTCCTTCCCTGAGTCCATAATCGCTCACCAGTATTTCCCTGAAGCCGAAATGACTCATGGCCTCAAGAAGAATAAGGGAACCAGGCAGAATAAGGTCTTCCCTTCCCAGCTCGAGGACAGGGATATTTCTTCTCCCTTCAAGGGTCATCGTCTTAAGCCTTGAAAATATCTTCTCCACTGAACTCTTCTTGAGGATATAATTGTTTACGCGGGAGAAACTATATCTTTCAAGGCCCTGGTCTATAGCTGCTAAGGTTGTGATAGTTCCTGCAGTCCCTATCAGCATTGTCCCTTCAGGTAAAATGTTGCCCACATTCCTATCTCTTTTTCCTTTAATACGAATTGTCTTCCTTATCCGTTCCTTAGCCTCCTCTATCCTTCCTATAACTGCATCTTTCAGATTTTTTAGATCCTTTCTACCTACAGGGTCATTCTTTATAAATCTTTCTGTAAGTGGCACAACACCGAAGTTCAGACTGACTATCGCTTTAGCTTTATCATCCTTTGATAGAATAAACTCAGTACTCCCCCCGCCAATATCCATGACAAGGCAATATGGAGGAACCATTCTGAGACCAGCAAGGACACCTGTAAGGGTCTGCGTTGCCTCCTGCCTGCCAGTCAGGACATCCACCACAAGCCCGGCTTCCTTTTTAACCACTGATAGAAATGCCTTTTTATTTGAAGCTCCCCTGACTGCACTTGTTGCTACGGCTTTTAACCCTTCCAAGTGATATCTATCTGCGGATTCCTTGAAGATTTTGAGGGCAACTACTGTCCTTTCGATAGCCCTTGGATCCAGACCCTTCCCTTTCGAAATACCTTCCCCAAGACGGGTTATCCTGCTTTCAGAATAAAGTTCTCTTATCTCTCCTGTTCTGCTAACTTCCGCTATAAGAAGCCTGATTGTGTTGGAACCTATATCTATAGAAGCCAGAAGTCTATCTTTTTTAATTCTCACACATACCTCTTAATCTGATACTGGATTTGAAAATGCATCTCTCACGGTTTTTGGATGGCGTTATATTATAAGAAAATAATCTTATTGTCAAGGAATCCATAATTGACCAATATATTGACATTTTTTATACATAATTTATACTAACATGACCAATCTCAAAGGAGGAACATTTGAAACAAAGTGTTACGGGTCTTATAAAAAGCATACTCGAAGAAGCCAAGACCAATGGTCTCCTTAGGTTTGAAACCCTCCCCTTAATACCCGTAGAAGCCCCGAAGGAAAAATCTCATGGAGATATCGCTACAAGCATCGCTCTGGCACTCGCACCAAGGGAGGGGAAACGTCCTCTTGAGATAGCAAAGATTATCCTTAAAGGACTTGAAGGGAAGGATATTGATTTCGAAAAGGTAGAAATCGCAGGTCCTGGTTTCATAAATTTCACCTTCCGGAAAGAATACTGGCATGAGATTCTTAACGATGTCCTCAAAAAGGGTGAGACCTACGGGAGGTCAGAACTGGGTAAGGGCATTGATGTTAATGTTGAGTTCGTGAGTGCCAACCCGACAGGACCTCTCCATATAGGCCATGGAAGAGGTGCTGCCCTGGGGGATGCCCTGTCTAATCTTCTTCAGACTGCAGGTTACAAAATACAGAGGGAGTATTATATAAATGACACAGGAACCCAGATGGAAACTCTCGGCAGATCATTATGGATCAGGTTATTACAACTCCATAACCAGAATGTTTCTCTTCCTGAGAACCACTATCAGGGGGAATATATAAAGGGTATTGCCCGAGAAATGGTAACCACCAGGAGGCTTGATGAAATAATAAAGATCACAAAAGCCAGAGATTTCTTTGACCTGTCAAAAATGCCAGAGGAAGAGGTTATCCCTTTCTTTACAGATTACGCAAAGGAATCGATCTTAAAAGGAATAAGAGAGGACTTAGAGCGGTTCGGTGTAAGATACGGTAGGTGGTTTTCTGAGAAAAGCCTGTACGAAGATGGCAAAGTAGATTCGGTCCTATCAGAGATCAAAGAAAGGGGATTCCTCTATGAACGGGATGGGGCATTATGGCTCGAAACTACCCGTTTTGGTGATGATAAAGATAGGGTTGTGAGACGTAAGACAGAAAGATATACCTATTTCGCCTCAGACATAGCCTATAACAACAACAAGTTTAACAGGGGTTTCAAAAGGGTAATAGATATATGGGGTGCTGACCACCACGGCTATGTCCCAAGGATGAAGGCAGTAATTCAGGCCTTAGGCAACGCACCTGAAACCCTTAATATCCTCCTCGTTCAGCTTGTAACACTTCTTAAGGAAGGAAAACCTGTTGCTATGTCAACGAGGGCTGGTGAATTTGTCACCTTAAAGGAGGTAATAGATGAAGTCGGGGTGGATGCTGCAAGGTATATATTCCTTACCCGTCGTCATGACAGCCATCTTGAGTTCGACCTCGAAGTGGCAAGGAGACAGTCAAGCGAAAATCCTGTCTACTACGTCCAATACGCCCATGCAAGGATAGCCAGTCTTTTCAGGGAAACTGCGGTCAGAGGGATAATCCTCCCTGAAACAGTAGATACGGGACTGCTCAACCTTCCTGAAGAGTTAGATTTGATAAAAGACATCGCGAACTATCCTGAGGTAATCGAGGGTAGTGCCCTGTCCTTAGAGCCCCACAGGATAACCTATTACCTTCATGGTTTAGCCTCAAGACTCCACAGTTACTATTATAAATACAGGGTAATCACTGATAATCTGGAACTAACCTATGCAAGGCTCTTTCTTTTGAAGTCACTGGGAATTGTGATAAAGAATGCCCTGAAGATCCTCGGTGTCTCTGCACCTGAAAAGATGTAAATTATCTTTATTCAGATTCTTCTTCGATCGGTTTATGCAATTTCACAGGGACAGCCCTCTTTCTCACTTTCATATTCAACATCTCCACTGTTACAGAGAAGGCCATCGAAAAATAGATGTAACCTTTCGGTATATGCAGGTCAAACCCCTCAGCAATCAAGGCCACGCCTATAACTACCAGGAAGCTAAGGGCAAGGATCTTGATAGTTGGATGTCTGTCCACAAAATCTCCTATTGCCTGTGCAGAGAACATCATCACTATTATAGTGATTACGATGGCGATCATCATTACTCCAATTTCACGGGCAAGTCCAACTGCAGTAATAACCGAATCTAGGGAAAATATAACATCTATAAGGGCAATCTGGATCAGCACAGTAGCAAAACCTGCAACCGCCTTCTGTAATCTTTTCTTCTCTTCTCCTTCGAGGCTGTTGTGAATCTCAGAGGTACTTTTCCAGAGAAGAAATAACCCACCTCCGATAAGGATAATATCCCGTCCTGATATCTCCTCTGTAAGAACAGTAAAGAGAGTCGCCGTGAGCCTCATCACCCATGTGATCGAAAGCAGTAATAAAAGTCGTGTAATCATGGCAAGACCGAGACCGATCACCCGTGCCTTATTCTGATTTCTCTGCGGTAGACTTGAAACCAGCACGGAAATGAAAATTATATTGTCTATCCCGAGTACAATCTCAAGCGCAGTCAGGGTAGCAAGGGCAACCCAGGCCTGCGGATCTGTAAGCCAATCCATTTATCTATTCACCTCCGTTATAAGTAGAATCTTAATGAATTATACCCTTTTGGCAGAGATAATCCCCTCTATGAGTATGATCACGATGACTATGGCAAACCCTGCCAAAAAAGTGAGGGGATTAAATGTCCTTGTCTTAATGACTACAACCAAAAGAAGACCCAGAATCCCTAATTTTGTGATATGACTTACGAATAATGCACGCTGGGCTTTAGAAGGATTGCCGCTTTCAACAATGCCTTTTACGGTTTTAGAGATCAATCTCAGGTTTACTATCCCTAAGACCCCTCCGAGAATAAGGCTGAGCGGTTCCATTCTGTTCCAGAGGAGAAATACCAAAGCCCCGGCAACAAGGACAGCCAAGGAACTTCTTACTTCTACCCTTCTAATAAAAGTATCAACTCCATGAGTCATAGATCATTATCCATATCTTTATTCTTAGTCACCCTTGAAATTATACTGAAGAGGTTTCTGAAACCTGCAAAAATACCTAATATAAGAAACAAAATCATAAGCCATGGCTTGGTTCCTAAAAGGGAATCGAGCCAGTAGCCTATCAGGAAACCCATCGCTGTTGTTGCCACTATAGTTATTCCGACAGTACTCAGCACTCCAAGCCATCGAAAGTAAACTTTCCTTCCTTTTACCATAGCCAAACAATAAATTCAAATATCAAAAATTAAATATAATATATTACAATCCAAAAATTAATATTTTAATCTGTGATTTTTCATTTTGGTTTTTTATTTATCTCATTTCGTAGAATCTGCCAAACACCTCATCAACAATCTCCCCTGCTGACTGTCCCATAAGCCTTGCAAGCAAAGGCCTTCTCGGTTTTATCCAGATTACCCTCTCTTTGCTCACACCTGTCTCCTCGGACATTGAATCGAGTACTTCTTCAAAATCACATATCCTGTCAACAAGACCCAGTTCAAGTCCTTTTTTTGCAGAGAAGAGTTCTCCTGTTGCAAGGGACAGAACCCTCTCTTTCTCTATCTTTCTCCCCTCGGATACTATCTCTATAAACCTCTGATATATATCCTCGTGGAGGGCGTCCATTTTGAGCCTTTCTTCTTCAGTAGATTCCCTGTGAAAAAATGACATATCCTTATGGACCCCCTTTTTTGTAATCTCAAAACCTACCCCTATTCTGTTCATTATATCTTTAAAAACAGGTTTCAGAGAAAGAACACCGATACTTCCGACTATACCACTTGCAGGAGCAAAAATCTTATTTGCCCCGCAACAGGCCATGTATCCTCCGGAGGCAGCGAATATGGAATAACAGTAAAGGGGCTTGGCCTTTGATAACCTTTTAATGGCATGATAAAACATCTCTGATGCAGCAGCCCCACCTCCATGGCTCTCCATCCTGAGAATAACACCCTTGACTCTCTTCGACTTCTCTAACATCCTCACAATATTTATATAGGTCTCTGTTGACTTCATAAAGATCGTCCCTGTAAATGGGAGTATCGCTATCTTCCCACCAGGAAGCCTTCTTCTTAACCAGTTAAACATTGTTCCTCCATTTATATTTTAATCTCCCTTTAGTAAAGAGGGCCTGAGGGGGATTTATCCTGTTTCCTGTATATATAATATACAGTCATAACTTTATCAGAATACACCTTTTGTTTCAAGGAGAGATTAAATTGAACTCGATACCTTTTTTTATTTGACTTTATTCTCTCTTTAATATAAAAGAATAACAAATGATAGACCTTCACACACATTCGATATTTAGTGATGGTGAGCTTTTACCGTCGGAGTTGATCCGCAGGGCATTAATAAAAGGTTATGAGGCTATTGCCATTACAGACCATGTAGATATATCAAACATTGACTTCGTTATCCCCAGGATTATAAAGGCCTGTGAAGAGCTTAACCGGTATGTTGAGATAAAGGCTATCCCTGGGGTAGAGATAACCCATGTCCCTCTTGAGACGATATCTGACCTCACGAAAGAGGCGAGAAACCTCGGTGCAAAAATAGTAATAGCCCATGGAGAAACTATAGTTGAGCCTGTACTGCCAGGAACAAACAGGGCCTCTATAAAGGCAGGTGTAGATATACTCGCCCATCCAGGACTTATAAGCCACGAAGATGCTGCTATGGCACATGAAAGAGGGATTTATCTTGAAATTACATCGAGAGCAGGCCACTGTCTTGCAAATGGACATATCGTTTCTGTAGCGATGAAACTCGGAACCGGTCTCGTTATAAATACAGATGCCCATAGTCCTCAGGACCTTATAACCGATGAAGAAGCAGAAAGGATCCTCATGGCTTCAGGTGTGACAAAGGATTGGGTGAATACGATTCTGAAAAACTCGAAGATAATAGCAGGAAGATTACCGAAGAGTCAGGGCAACCAGTAACTTATGCCTAAGATAAGAAAAAGGGTCCCCAAGAAAAGGGGTATTGATAGACCAGAAGAATTTTTTAGTTTTTACGAAAAAATCATCGAATATATTCGCAGAAGGAAAAGGACCATCTTTTTCATCTCAGGAACCATCTCAATTTTAATAATAACTCTTGCTATCATATTTTCCCTGAATTTCTATTATAACTCTAAGGCATCTGCCTTGGAATATGAAGCCTTCAGGTTTTATTCCGTGGACAAACCCTACCCAGATATCAAGATATCTGTAGAGGAAAGGTATAAAAAATCCCTCGGTCTGTATCAGGAGATAGTCTTAAAATATCCAAGGACTAAGAAGACATCAATTGCCCTCTACGGCGTAGGGAACTGCCATTTTCAACTCAAAAATTATGATGAGGCTGAAAAGTCATATAAACTCTTTATAGAAAGGCATTCCGAAAATAACTTTATCCTTCCCCTTGTTTATCAGAAACTCGGTTATCTGTATAAAGTCAGAGGAAAAACTGAAGATGCATTAAAATATTTCGAAAAGATAATATCTTTTGAGGCAGGCCTTAAAGATCTCGCTTACACGGAAATGGGAAGAATTTATGAAGCGCAGGGAAAACAGGAAGAGGCTATCAAGAATTATCAAAAAATAGTCGAGGGCTTTCCTTCTTCTCCCTGGTTTTCTGAAGCTAAAAGAAGGCTGGAGAATCTAAAGAGGTAAATATATATAGTCTGTCACCGGGTTTCAGCCTGCCATCTGTGAGTCGATTCCATTCTTTAATCTTCTCAGGACTAGTATTGTATTTCTGGGCTATCTTAGAGAGATTATCCCCTTTCTTTACCAAATAAACTATCTTTTTCTGGTCGATATCTTTTTTTGTGATTTCCTTTTTCTCTTCCCCTGCTACGAGTGTAGATCTATCTCTGCCTGGTATCAACAGTACATCACCCGGTTTAACTTTATATTTCTTCCCTAATGAATTAGTGTATATTATATTTTTCTTTGAGACACTAAAATACTTTGCTATCTTATCAAGGGTATCTCCCTTTTTTACTCTGTATATTCTACCTGTAAATCTCTCATCTTTGGGGATATTCTCTAAATTGGCGATAAAAATTTCTTTTTTGCCGACCGGTATCCTTATCTTATAGGTTGTTTGGTCTGGCGGGGTGCACCATCTTCTTAGTTCAGGATTAAGAGTCTTTATTTCATCTATTGTAGTTTCAGCGCTTTTCGCAATAACTTCGAGATCAATAGGACTGTTTACTGTAATCTCATCGTATTGAAAAGGCTCATGGTAATCCACAACAAAACCATGCACCTCAGGGTCCTTTGCAATAATAGTAGCTGCCATATACTTTGGGACATATTCTTTTGTCTCCCTCTTAAGATATCTTGTATCCCTGAGATCCCAGAAATCTCCACCCTTTATCTTCCTCAAACCCTTCAGAACCTTCCTTTCCCCTGCATTGTAACCAGCCATAGCCAGATTCCAAGAGCCAAAGAGCTCATATAGATCCTTCAGGTACTCCGCTGCTGCTATTGTTGACTTGACAGGGTCCCGCCTCTCATCTACCCACCAATTAACTTTGAGTCCGTATCTTTTAGCAGTGGAACTTATAAATTGCCATGGACCAACAGCCCTTGCCCAGGAATAGGCATAAGGATTAAACCCGCTCTCTATCAGCGCAAGGTAAACAAGATCCTGTGGAAGCCCCTTCTCCTGAAAAATCTCCCTCATTAAAGAAAGGTATCTACCTGATCTGTTAAGCCAGCTGCCGAATCTTTCGTAGAGGGAATATTTAAAATAATTCATATTTTTTTCAACTGCCCTGTTTACCGTAATAGGCATATCGTATTTATTCAGATCTCCTGACTCGGGGTTCTTTATACTATCGCCTTCCCCTAAGACTACAGGTTTATCTGTTGAATTCAAGTCCATTATATATAATGACTCCTCAACAGGAGAAGGTTTATAGATGTGTTTATCAGGCTTTAAAATTGATTCGTCAATATTTTTTATTTGTATTGGTTGTTCTTCTCTTGAAGGCAGGTTTTCTTTTATAACAGGATTATTCTGGATAGTTACATCTTCTGCCCGCAAGGGTTGAACTACGACTGACTGCCGCGCTGGGGAATTGGTATCAGAAAAGGAGATTCCGTAGAAAGAAAGACTGAAAAAAACAGCAGCACCAAAATATAAAATTACCTTTGATGGTGTCATTCCTCTCTCCTTTCTTTTCTCCTTTCTTACCTGAACTTTATTCTTTACAGAATAATAAATTTGGTAAAACTTTACATGACAAAATAATAAATGTCAAGGATAAACTTTTTCTTGTCAAGCCAATTTAGAAATGTCCTATTCTTACCAAAATAGAAATGTCCGGTTT
>CAKKSD010000048.1 GCA_919902995.1 Thermodesulfovibrionia bacterium | reverse complement strand
CTTATTCCATCATACCTCTCTTTTATCACAGGATTATCATTTGAAGACCTGACAGGAAAACAGGACAGAAAAAGGATAAGGAAAATAACTGCCCTTAACTCAATCTTCTTTATACTCGGATTCTCATCGATCTTTATCCTTCTCGGGGCGTCATCAAGTTTTATCGGCAGTCTTCTTTTCGAATACAAGGATGCGATCAGGAAGATCGGAGGCGTCCTTATAATTATCTTCGGGCTTTATGTTATAGGAATCATCAAACCTGGATTCCTCACAAGAGAGAAAAAGGTGCATCTCCAGGAAAAACCTATAGGATATTTGGGTTCATTCTTAGTAGGTGTTGCCTTTGCTGCTGGATGGACTCCCTGTATTGGACCTGTCCTTGGTTCAATTCTTCTGTACGCCTCTCAGTCCGAATCTGTTGGTTACGGAGTTCAGCTACTATCTGTTTACTCTTTTGGTCTTGGCCTCCCATTTTTTATAGCATCCCTCGCACTCAACACATTCCTCTCCTATTTCAGAAGGATTCAGAAATATCTAAAAGTTATAAATCTTATAAGCGGAATCTTACTGATTGTTGCTGGTATTCTGATATTCACCAATTACCTCCAGACTATTACCGGCTATATCATTGAACTAACAGGTTTCACCGGGATATAACCGTAAACCAGTCGATGACTCGTAAAGCATAAATGTTCATCCACGAATATCAGGCCAAGTCCCTTCTTAACAGGAATCAGATCCTTATCCCTGAAGGAAAAGTGATAACCACAATCAACGATGCTGATTCTGTCCTGAATACTCTCCCTTTTAAAAATTATGTTATAAAGGCACAGATATACGGAGGTGGCAGGGGAAAGGCAGGTGGAATACTGACTGTAGATTCGAAAGAAGAAGCCCTGGAGTATGTAAAGACGATTTTAGGGAAAAGGCTCGTTACGACACAGACAGGCCCTTCTGGCAGGATAGTAAGAACGGTCCTTATCGAAGAGAAAGTAAATATTGAGAAAGAGATCTATATCTCACTTACTATAGATAGGAAAAGGGCCTGCCCAATAGTAATCGTAAGCCCTGAAGGTGGAATAGAGATAGAAAAGGGAAAGACCTTTTTCGAAGAGGATATAACTTCCCCTATGGGATTGTATCCTTTCCAGAAGAGGAGACTCATTTACAGTCTCGGTCTCAGGGAAAGTTCTGATGAATTTGCCTCCCTCATCGAAAAACTTTACAGGTTATTCATTAAATATGATATCACCCTTCTTGAAATCAATCCCCTTGCAATAGATAAAATGGGGAGGCTCGTGGCCTTAGATGCTAAAATGTCCTTTGATGATAATGGACTCTTCAGGCAGAAGGAAATTTCAGACCTCTATGACCCGGGAGAACTGGATCCTTTAGAATCTGAAGCGCAAAAAGAGTCGCTTAATTATGTAAAGATGGATGGTAATATAGGTTGTCTTGTGAATGGGGCTGGTCTCGCCATGGCAACGATTGATCTGATAGATTTTTATGGAGGTAAGGCAACCAATTTTCTCGATGTGGGAGGCGGGGCATCATCGGAAAAGATAGAGAAGGCGGTCAGAATCCTCCTCGAAGATAAAAGGATGAAGGTCATGCTGATAAATATCTTTGGTGGGATCCTCAGATGCGACCGTTTTGCCGAAGGGCTTGTGAATGCCTCCGGGAATAAAGAAATAAAAATCCCAATAATCATCAGGTTTAAGGGGACAATGATTGAAGAGGGAAAGAGGATAATCCGGGATTCAGGCCTTAACCTTATATGGGCAGACTCTATGGAAGAGGCTGCAAGTATAGCTGCAATTCGTGTCAATACTGATCAATAAAGATACAAGAGTTCTTGTTCAGGGTATAACAGGAAAAGAAGGGTCTTTTCATACCCTCCAGATGGTTGAGTACGGGACAAAGATTGTAGCAGGGGTATCCCCTGGAAAGGGAGGACAATTTTTCTCAGGTATACCTGTCTTCGATACAGTTAAGGAAGCTGTAAGTAAAGAAGGCGCAGATGCATCCATAATCTTCGTCCCACCTCATTCTGCAAAGGACGCAATCATCGAGGCATTAGAGTCAGGCGTTGACGCAGTGGTCTGCATAACCGATGGCATCCCTGTTCACGACATGGTAGAGGTCAAGAGGTACTTAAGAGGAAATAGAACAAGATTGATAGGCCCCAATTGCCCTGGTATCATAACACCTGAAGAATCCAAGATAGGTATAATGCCCGGTCATATCCATAAGAAGGGAAAGATCGGGGTTATATCAAGAAGCGGGAGTCTTACATATGAGGCAGTAAATCAGTTGACAGAACTCGGTATCGGCCAGTCTACATGTATCGGGATAGGCGGTGATATGATTGTGGGAACATCATTTGTTGACCTTATCAAACTTTTCAATGATGATCAAGACACAGAGGCTGTCATTATCATAGGTGAGATAGGCGGAGAAGAGGAAGAGGCGGCTGCGGAATATATAAGGGAAAATTTCGAGAAACCCATCTTTGCATATATAGCAGGGAGGATAGCACCTGAAGGAAGGAGGATGGGTCATGCAAGTACAATCATAGAAAGAGGGAGAGGAACATATGAGAGAAAGGTTGAGTCACTACGGTCTTCTGGGGTCAGAATAATAATGAACCCTGCAGAAATAGGAAGGCATGTTTTTAATGTCTTTAATGAAAGGAGGAATCATGGAAGCTAAGGTCACACTCATAGATGGGATGGAGCTTAGGGGAGAGGCATTATCAGGTCATAATTTAACGATGGATTCCGCAGAAGCCTACGGAGGAAGGAATGCCGGTTTCAGGCCGATGGAACTCATCCTCGTTGGTCTCGGTGGATGCACAGGAATGGATGTCCTCTCTATCCTGAGGAAAAAGAGACAGAATCTCACAGGATTCGAGGTCAGGGTAAAGGGTGAAAGATCAGAAGCCCACCCGATGGTTTACAGGGATATAAAGGTTGAATATATCGTTAAGGGGAAAGACATATCTGAAGAGGCAGTTAAGAGGGCGATCTCTCTCTCCGAAGAAAAATACTGCTCCGTAGAGGCTATGCTCAGACCTACTGTAAAGATTACTTCAAGTTACAGGATAATTGCCGAATAGGACGAATCAGGGATAAATAAGATAGGCTATGGCCTGTGCCCTGCTCTTTACTTTCATCTTTTTGTAGATTCTATAAAGATGGGTTTTTACTGTCATCTCAGTTATTTTATATTTTCTCGCGATATCCCTGTTAGAGGTCCCCTTCAGGACTTCACGGATCAATTCTGTCTCCCTTTTTGTGAGGGGATTATGTATTGTTTTAAGTTTAGATTCTATATTCTTCTGAATTAGCGGAGTACCTGTAAGGAATTTGTTAAGAATCCTCCTTTCAGCCCATACATCTCCTTCCGAGACTGACCTTATAGCCTCTGTCAGATATTTTGGTACCTCTGCCTTTTTGATATAGCCCTTTACACCATCTATGAGAGCATCCATGAGGGCCTTATCATCCGTATCCCTTTTAAGAAGAAGGATGGTTCCAGCCCTATGAGCCTTCTTCTTTATCTTGCTGAGAACAACAGGAATTTCTTCTCTGGGGAATAGGGCTTGATCCAGGATAATGACATCTGGGTTCATGGTTAATACTTTCATAAGATGTGTAAACTCCTCGATGCTGTCAAGAAGACCCATATCAGACTCTTTACTAACAATATCAATAAGCTCTTTTAAATTATCACCCTTTTCCGCTGCGATTAATACCCTTATTGTTTTCATTGAGATCATCCTCCACAGTTTATTTTTAAGGGGTATAGCCTAATATCTGATCTAGTAAGGCATTACAACATCATATCCGGGAATTGCATGGGCAATCTCTTCAGTGGTCATCTGTTCGTATTTGTTTTCAGGGTTATTCGTAAATATCTTGCATTCAAGGTCTGACAGCATTTCGAAATTCTGTGCTATTGCCTCATCTATTTCCAGTTTATCATCCATGATAAAGACATTTACCTCATCATCAGCAAGTGTCAGACCCACAGCCATACGTAATGCTTCGTATTTTCTATCTCTCTTTTTATCCCTTACAAGTACAGCAATCCTTTTCTTTTTCTTCTCCATCTCTTCTTACCTTTAGTAAGAAATTTTTATCACAATAATAATCAGTTGTCAAGGGTTAAAAAAAATACTTGACAAATTTAGTAAAGTATATTAACTTTTATTCATGCTGAAGTTATCGAAAAAAGGTGAATACGGAATAAGGGCTATGTTCGAGATAGCAAAGGAATACGGCAAGGGTCCTATCACAATAAAGGAGATCGCAGAAAGACAGACGATATCTATCCCCTATCTTGAACAACTCCTTAATAAACTCAGGAGAAAAGGATTGATTGAAAGCGTGAAGGGTCCGGGAGGAGGTTACGTCCTCGAAAGGAATCCAAAGGATATAAGTCTGGGGGATGTACTGAATGTTCTTGAAGGTCCTGTAGCACTCTCAGAATGCTTGGATCCTTCTGTTATATATGGATGTTGCAGAATAGACGCCTGTGTAACAAGGCTCCTCTTAAAACAATTGGGTGAAAAGATAAATAACTTCCTCAAAAAAACTACCTTGAAGGATTTATGCGATGAAGAAATTTCTATAAAGAATAAAAGAAAGAGTATGGTTTTTAAATGAAAGGAGATCAAAATGAGTGAGAAATCTATTGCAAAAAAAGTTTATCTTGATCACATTGCCACAACACCATGCCATCCAAAGGTTGTCGAGGCAATGCAGCCCTATTTCAGAGAGATATTTGGAAACCCCCAGAGCGACCACGAATTTGGATGGCAGGCAAAGATGGCGATAGAAGAGGCACGGGGAAAGATCGCAAACCTGATAAAGGCACTGCCACAGGAAATCATCTTTGTAAGTTCCGGGACAGAGGCAAACAACTTTGCCCTTAAAGGTATTGCCAATGCCTTCGAAAAAAAAGGAAGACATATAATAGCATCATCTATCGAACACCGCTCTGTCCTTACTCCACTTAAGTTTCTCGAGAAATCTGGATATAAGGTAACCTATCTCCCTGTAGATAATTTTGGCCTTGTCAATCCTGATGATGTAAGAAATAATATAACAAATGAGACGATCCTTATCTCTGTTATGCACGCCAATAACGAGATAGGTACAATAGAGCCAATCGCAGAAATAGGCAAGATTGCCAAAGAAAAGGGGATCATCTTCCATACAGATGCAGCTGCATCTGCTGGGACAGTACCTTTAGACGTTGCACAACTTAATGTAGATCTTATGTCCATCTCTGCCCATAAGTTCTATGGACCCAAAGGGGTTGGTGCCCTCTATGTAAAAAAGGGGGTAAAAATCACACCCCTTATACATGGTGGGGTCCAGGAAGCTGGTAGAAGGACAGGCATCGAGAATGTTCCAGGAATTGTAGGTTTTGGTGTAGCAGCAGAACTCTCCGATAAGGAGATAAACAAGAGGATCGGTTATTTAATACCGCTCAGGGACAAACTCAAAAAGGGGATACTGGAAAAGATAGACCATGTATATTATAATGGTCATCCTTCAGAGAGACTGCCAAATAATGTGAACATTGCGATAGAATATGTAGAAGGAGAGGCGATGCTCCTATCAATGATGAAAGAAGGTATAGCAACAGCCAGCGCATCAACCTGTACCATGATGTCACTCGAGACATCCCATGTCCTTCAGGGCATAGGTGTTCCTCCACAGATAGCTAATAGTTCATTGGTCTTCAGTATTGGCGTGGATAACACCGAGGAGGACATAGACAGGGTGATTGATGTCTTGCCAAAGATTATAGAACGGTTGAGGGCTATGTCAGCAATATACCCTGAAAGGCAGTAATTAGTTTTGAGTTCAGAGTTTTAATTGGTTAGTTCAAAAACTCACAACTCACAACTCATAACTCTAAACTCTAATTAAAGGAGGAGGTAAAAATGTATTCAGAAGAGGTAATGGAACATTTCAGCAATCCAAGAAATGTCGGAGAGATACCGGATGCCGATGGTGTCGGCACAGAAGGTAATCCTTTATGTGGTGATGTGATGAAAATGTCAATAAAGGTTGAGGATAACCGTATAAAGGATATAAAGTTCAAGACCTTTGGCTGTGGCGCCGCTATAGCGGTAAGCAGTATAGTCACAGAGATGGTTAAAGGAAAGACACTGGATGAGGCGATGGCACTTACCAAGGAAACGGTTGCCGAGGCTCTGGGTGGTCTACCACCTAACAAGATGCATTGCTCCAACTTGGGTTCTGATGCACTCCATAAGGCAGTAGAAGACTACAGAAGTAAGCAGAAATCTAAAGAGACAAAGGAAAAATTTGTTTGCCACTGTCCTTACTGTAATACTACCTGCGATGCACCCTATCCCTATTGTAACTCCTGCGGTGCCTCTATAAAAATCTGCCCAAACTGTGGTGAGGCACTCAAAAAAGAGACTACTATCTGCACAAAATGTGGGACGAGTGTTTAATGAAGTTAAAACCTAATTTATTATCTGGATCTTTTCTTTGACACTAGATAGACATATAGGTTCTCTCTTATCAAAATCTGAGAGTTATTCAGATATTTCACGCATTCGGGACTTCTTAAAGACCTACCTTGAAGAAAAGAGGGGGGAGGTAAGGGAAGTCCATCTCCTATGTGGAGGAGGTCGAGAGGTCGCTTCCCTCCAGGCAGAACTTATGGACTCCATCATAATCTCCCTCTTCAGGACTCTCTCTACGGTTCACGGTTCACGGTTAACGGTTAACGATAGTACTGAACTCGCCATCCTTGCACTGGGTGGTTACGGTAGAAGTGAGTTGAGTCCTTACTCTGATATCGATATCATGTTTCTATATCCCCAGAAACTCTCCACTTATAGCAGAGAGACTTCTGAGAATATTCTTTATATCCTGTGGGACCTCGGTCTCGATATCGGCCATAGTGTTCGATCCTTTAAAGACTGTATAGATATGGCACAGCAGGATATCAAGGTCAAGACATCCCTTCTTGAATCAAGATTTCTATGCGGCAAAAGAGAGGTCTATGACCTTTTCAGGAAAAAGGTTTTAGAAAAAATCCTTTCACACGGAGGTTCTTCCTTCATAAGGGAAAAACTTGAGGAGACCCATAAAAGACATATTCATTACGGTGGTTCTCCATATCTACTGGAGCCACATATTAAAGAAGGCGAAGGAGGTTTGAGGGATATACAGACCGCTTTATGGATAGCAAAGGTCAAACTCAAGACCGACCCTGAATCAGGCTCATGGCTCGAGGAAATAAAAAGAAAAGGGATAATCACCGATAAAGAGTACCTTTTACTTCAGCGATCATATGATTTCCTTCAGAGGGTGAGGAATGAGTTGCACTACCTCTCAGATAGGAGAAACGATGTTCTCAGTTTCGAATTTCAGGAAACAGTGGCGAGATTTTTTGGACATAAAGATTCTGCCAATTTCACGGCTGCAGAAAGATTCATGAGGAGATACTATCTATATACAAAGGGGATAAGTGATACATCCTTAGCAATTATAAGGAGATCTCTTAAAAGAACAAGGCAATTTCCCGGAACCATAAAAAAGATAGGTGACTCATTTATCTTATCAGGCAGAGAGATCGGTCTCGCCATGAACCAGAAGGATATTCGAACTAATCGAAACCCATTCGTTGAAAGACCTAAAATGCTTATGGAGGTCTTTCAATTGTGCCAGAGGCATAACGCCACTATTAGTGTAAGAACCAAAGACCTTATAAGGGAAGGTCTGCACTTAATTAATAATGATTTTAGATCTTCGTGTGAAATTAAGGAGGTATTCCTTTCCCTCCTTAATACAAAGGCAAATATATATGAGACATTGAAGACAATGCATGAGATCGGAATATTAGGGAAATACCTGCCTGAGTTCGGAAGACTCAGGGTGTTAGTTCTTTACGACCTCTATCATAAATATACCGTAGATGAGCATACCCTTCTGGCAATAAAAAATTTAACGGAGCTAAAAGATACAAAATATAAAAAACTTGAAAAACTTTCTGATATCTTTAATTCTTTAAGAACACACAGGATTCCTTTCCTTGCCCTCCTGCTGCATGATACAGGAAAGGCATCAGGGAAGGGTCATGTCAGGGCAGTTGAGGAGATAATAGAACCTGCCCTTAAGAGGTTAGGATTAACAGGCGATGAAGGAGACAGGATTTCCTTTCTCGTAAAAAACCATCTCGTAATGTCAATGCTATCAGAAAGAAGAGAACTCTCTGATCCAAAGGTAATAGAATCATTTGCCTCTGAGATAGTTAATGAGGAAAACCTGAATATGCTCTATCTTATCTCTTATGCAGATATCTCTGCAGTAAGGCCTGGATTCTGGACAGACTGGAAGGCAGCCCTTCTTGAAGAACTCTATACGCGGACACTCTATTTACTGAGGGGAAAACCCTTTATGGAAGATGAGAACGAAAAACTCTCCCAGATCGAGGAAGCACTCAAGGTCTCTCCAGATATTTCGAGGAACAGGTTGGAGGCACATCTCAAGAATTTTACCAGGAGATACCTGATAGTAACTCCTGCTACGATTATAATAAACCATATCTTGTTGACAGAGAAAATAAGGGAGGAGAAACCTATTATAACCTATATACCTGATTATAATAGAGGGATCACCGAATTTACTATCCTTAGTTATGATGAACCTGGGATATTTTCAAGGATAACAGGGGCGATAGCCTCAAGGGGTATAAATATCGTCGGAGGGCAGATTTTTACAGGTAAGGACGGTATGATCATAGACAGGATACAGATCTCGAATCCAGATCAGGATCCAACAGGGTTGGAAGAAACACTGAGAAGACTCCAGATAGATATAAGATCAGTTTTAACAGGTGAAAGAAAGGTTGAAGACCTGATATTTGAAAGACCTGCCTACCTAAAGATCCCTCAGGCCTATAGTATTTCGGTAAAGGTTGTGATCAATAATGAGGCATCGGAAGACTACTCCATCATAGAGGTTTTCTGCAGGGACAAGATCGGCCTCTTATATCAGATCACAAAGACCCTCTACGAAACGGGTATAGATATATCCTCAGCAAAGATCAATACAGAGGTAGAAAGGGTAGCAGATGTCTTCTATGTTACAGATGGACGTAGGGGGAAAATCCTTGACAAAAAAAGGATTGACGATATAAAAGAAGTCCTTCATTCTGTTATCTCTGGATGATTATCAATAAGGTCCGAGCTTTTCTATAATCCTATCTGCCCTTACCCTGTTAAACTCAAAACCCAGATCTTTCTCATCCAATCCTATTGCGAGCCCGATTACCTGAGTAAAATAAAGAACAGGTAGGTTAAATTTCTTCCCGGTTTTTTCTCCCACCAGCCTCTGGTTATTTTCATAGGCAATACAGCAGGATGGGCAGGCAAGCAACATTGCATCAATATCAATACCGGATAAACACACGAGCTTCTCGGATGCAAGTCTGAAACTGAGATCCTTCGCAGTCCCCATAATCGTAAGACCACAGCATTGATTCTTGTTCTGATAATCTATAGTCTTTGCCCCTGTAATATCTGTGAGTATATCGAGGGTAACAGGTTTTGAGGGATTATCAAAGTAATCATAGGCATGACCCGGTTTCATATAGTGACAGCCATAGTGGACACCAAATTTTAAAGACTCCAGAGGTTTGATAATCTTTTCTTTTATAGACGAGAGGCCGTAATCTTCGTATAAAAACCTCGCAAGGTGTTTGATATTTACCTTGCCTGTGTATTCTCTGATCCCCAGTTCCCTTAGTTTTTGATTGATGGTATTCCTCAGATTATCGTCTTCAAGATATTTTTTTGCCTCAGAAAGTGTTGCCATGCATCCTATACAGATACCGATTATGTCCATGCCTTTCTCCTCTGCCAGGGCAAGATTACGTGCTGACATTAGAAGGGCAGCAAACATATCCATCGATTTAACAGGGTAACCGCAACAGCCGAATTCAGGGATATCAACCAATTCTATACCCAGGCCCTTTGCGAGGTTCCTTGTTGATACTTCGTATTTTAAGGCCTTGACAGGTACTGTACAGCCGATATAAAAGGCGTATCTCATTACCGCCTATTCGTCCCCCTTTGTCATTTTGAATATCTCTGATATTAGAGAAGAAGCATCTGTAAGTTGAGGAAGTTTCACTTTTCCCCTCTTATTATTGTCTATGTGACTTATATGATGAAGTCTGCCTGTTCTTAATAATGTCTCTTTCTGATGCATTATCAATTCAGGTAGATGACCTGACTTAACAGCCATCGTCCTCGCAAACCATATAATCTCGGTGACCTTGACCCCCTGCGGACACCTCTCAGAGCATGTAAAACAGGTGGTACATTTCCAAATATCATCGCCTCCTATCACACTATCCGTCATGCCGATGTTCAGTAAATAGAGGATTCTGTGAGGCTGAAATGAACTCTCAAGCCTGTTAACCTCGCATCCCGAAGAGCACTTACCGCAGTAGTAACAGTATTTTAATCCCTCTTTTTCAAAATCAAAAAAACCGTTCTGCATTATTAAATCCTCAAGGGGTTTCTTCCCATAATCTTTAATTCCTTCACATATTCATTCACAGTGTCAGCAAATTTCTCAGGTTCATCTCTACTTATACTGACGAAACGTACCCTTTCTGGCTCCAGGTACATCTCCTTTAGTTTATCAGATACATCTTTTAGTCTGACTTTTGCCAAAGCACTTCCTTTAACATAATGGCACTGATCTTCTGGACAACCTGCAACCAAAACACCATCAATCCCTGAAGAAATCGCCTGTGCGACAACCACACCGTTGACTGTACCAGCGCAGGGTACCATAATGCCTAAAAAATTTTGCGGATAACTTATCCCTTTCAAAGAGACATCGTCCACAGCCCTGTATGCATCGTTTTTACATAAGAAACCGAGGACTATAGGCTCATCATCTCCCAGATAAGATTTATCTATTGCATCAAACATACTTGATAACTGTTCTATCGAAAGACTTCCGAATGAGATCGCAGTAAGAGGACAGCTTCCCAGGCATATCCCGCATCTTCTACACTTTGGGATATCCACCTCAGGAAATCCCTTCTCATCAAGGGAAAACGCCTTAAAGGGACACTCCTCAATACACCGTTTACAGACATCGCATTTCAATTTATTCACAACAGGATGATCAGGGATTATCTCTACGGTACTATTAAAAAACTGGATCGCCTTTACTGCAGCAGTTCCTGCACTCTCTATTGACCTCGAGACATCCATTGGTGCACGGCATGTGCCTGCACTAAATATTCCCTCTCTCTGTGTATCCTGTGGATAACACTGGAGATGTGATTCAACAAAATTATTTTTGCTTAAAGGGATACCGATCTTTTCCTTCAATTCCATATTGCTTTCTGATGGTTTCATCCCTGTTGCGAGGACTGCTAAGTCAAAGGCGTAATCAATTCTTTCTCCTGCAATAGTATCGAATACAGAAAAACTGACCTTCCCGGTCTCACCCTCTTTTAATTCAGAGGGAATCCCCTTAATAAATATCACACCGCTCCTTCGCGCCCTCTGATACAGTTCTTCATATTCACCAGGTGTTCTGATGTCATTATAAAAGATGTATATCTCATTATCCGGATTTATCTCTTTAAGTGTTAATGCCTGCTTGATACTCACCATACAGCAGACATCAGAACAATAAGAAAGATACCTTTCATCACGGCTACCGACACACTGGATAAATGCTACTTTCTTAGGGTCTCTGTAGATTATCTTCTGTTCCCTAAAAACCTTCTCGAGATCAAGATTTGTCAAAACGTTTTTTAATCTCCCATATCCTAACTCTGTGATATGTGTTGGATCATAGGGTTCCCACCCTGTTGCGACAATAAAGGATCCAACCTTAAGATTGCCTACTTTCTCTTTTTCATCAAGGTCTATAGCATTTACCGGACAGGCATCAATACATAACCTGCAATCCTTATTACAAAGACCTCTCTGTATTGCAGGGACAGCCGGGTATGAGAAACCTCTTGGGTAAACAATCGAATTTCTGGGGCATACCTTGATACATCTATCACAGAGTATGCATTTATTTTCGTCGATATGCCTTGGGTGTGTCTTAATCAATACTTCGAAGTTACCCTGTGAGCCGATGACTGTATCTATTATTGAAGAGGTTATGACACGGATATAGGGGTTATTCCTTATCTCTGAAAACATAATTTCAAGACCGCAGGATGGAGGGCACATCCGTGGATAGTATTTATTGAGCTCTGCCACCTTTCCTCCAAGAAAGGGATTTTTTTCGATAAGGAAGACCTCGTTTTTTGTTTTTGCTATATCAACTGCTGCATTTATCCCTGCCACACCTCCACCGATGACAAGTACGCTCCTTATAACAGGAACATTCAAAGGATGAATTGGAATTGCATATTTCAGTTTTTCAAGAGAGACTGCCAATACATTTTTGGCTTTTTTAGTGGCAGAATCAGGTCTGTCAGTATGAACACGACTGCACTGCTCCCTTATATTCACACGTTCGACGAGGAAACTGTTTATGCCGAGGTTAGAAAATTCTCTTTCTTTCAAAAAGGGGGAGCAGGCAGTTATCAGTATCTTCTCAAGCCCGAGTTTTTCTACATCCTCCCTGATCTTACGGACACCATTCTCTGAACACAGATATGAATCCTTCTGAACGGTTATTATCCCTTTCAGATCAGATACATCCTTTGCAATCGAATCGATATCAATTACCCTGTCAATCTCCCCTTCGCAGGTACAGAGGTATACTCCTATCTTCTGTTCCTCTTCCACTTAGTGACCCGCCCTTTTACTTTTTATTTCTCGTACGGTATGTGAAACGTTCTACCTTGCCGTCGATATCTACACAGGTCCATGTTATTGAGTCAGTGCCAATCATCGGGATCAGCTTTGCACCATGGTATCCAAGCTGATAAGGTATCCGTTGCTCAATTGCTCCCTTTGGACATATCTTTGTGCATGACATGCAATCCCAGCAGTCTCTCAATGACCTGCAGTATGCCCTGCCCGTAACGTGATCAAGTGTCATAAGGTCACCAATACAGATCTGCTCACAGAGGGGTTCATCTTTTCCTTTACATCCATCACATTTATCTTTCAATACATAAGGCGGCATAATCTTCCTCCTCTATAGACTTGGCTTAATAACTTTTGATATGTTCTGTACACAGTACTTCTATTTTATCCCTATGCCTTCTCAACTGAAAGCGGTACAGGAGATGGGGACTTTGTTCTGTCTCCCGGCAGTATCTGTTCATAGGGTCTCTTAGTCATCTCAATCTCTCCAGTACTGAGATTCTTTTTTGAGTTTATAAAGCAGTCGAGTTCTGGATTTTTATCAGGATAATCTGTCCTCGTCTGCCATCCCGGCCATCTGGTCTCCCTTCTCTCTCTGAGATGCATCACAACAACCTCAGAAACATCCAGACGATCTATAACATCATGAACAAGCACGAGATTATGAAGATCATTGGCAAAAAGTCTCTCCACCTGTTTTTTCATAATCTTTATATGCTTGATGGCGTAGTTTAGTTGTTCCTCATTACATCTAAAGAATTGCCCTACGCCACCTGTATATTCATCCATTAGCCTTTGCAGCCTCTCTTCCATCTCTTCAGGGGTAATACCGTCATACTGCCAGCGCGGGTCCTGTCCGGAAGGTATATTATACTTAGCCTCCATATTCAACCCCTTAAACAAGGGTCCAAATACCCTCTGTTTTTCAGCGGCAACCTGTTCCTCATTGATATTCCCATGGCCTACACCTGAAATATACTTCAGTGATCCCCTCGCTGCAAGGACACCTTCTGCAGCACAGCCACCAACGAACTTGTTTGGCATACCTCCTGCACATTCACCGGCAGCAAAAAGACCCTTTAATGTTGTCATCCTGTCTATGTCAACCCAGTAGCCGCTTGAGGTATGCCCGCCTACGATATAAGGGTCGCTTCCGTATATCTCTAATGGCTCTTTGGCAGGGTCCTGACCCCTTGCCGCAAGGAAAAGGACATATGTTGGTCGTTCATTAAGATAATCTATCTTTAATTCCTTCACCTGCTCAGGAGAGAGGTGTCTTGTATCCACATAGGTCGGTCCACGGCCATCATTCCATTCTCCCATAGGTGCATTAGCCCTTATGTAGCGCGGAGCTGTATCTCCACCAAGATGACTGTATCTCTTCTGGAGAATAAGCTCTTCTTTGCTGTTAATCATCCTTGCCTTATAACCTACAGATATTGTATCAACAGGACCAGTAAAATCTTTTACCCTCGCAGCACACCATCTCTGCTCCATGAGTGTGAATTCAGCACCGGCCCTTATCCCCATGGAATAGCCTGACCCTACATTGAAGGGACACATCCACATCTGGTGATGTGATGTAGTACCATCATTGGTTGGTGATCGGTATAGACCTGCTGCACCTCCTGTTGAAACAACTGTTGCCTTTGCCTTTATTATGTAGAACTTACCATCCCTCACACCAAAACCCATAGCGCCAATGACCCTGTCGCCATCTTTGATGAAATTTGTTGCAGTAACCCTGTTCAATATCCTTGGATTATAACTCTTTGCCTTCTCCGCAATGATAGGCTTCAATTGCTCTCCACGAATCGATATATCAAACCTTCCTCTTTTCTTATACCTTCCCTTTTCATCCTTTATAAAAGGCACGCCCCACTTTTCTAAAGACTCTACACACCCATTCAATATCTTGGCATTGCCCAGTGCGAGGTCTTCTCTTAAAGGCCCACCGCCTACTTGCGCCCTGCTCCAGGCAACAAGTGTTTCTGGAGTTTCGCCCTCACCAATATAGGTATTGATAGCATCCATTCCAGCAGCCAAAGCGCCGCTCCTGTCAATATGTGCCTTCTCTATAATTGTCACATCAAGATCCGGGTTCTTCTCCTTTGCCTCTATAGCAACAAAACATCCTGAATTGCCTCCACCGACAATAAGCAGGTCAGTCTCAATCCTGACCTCTTCTACTTCCTTAATATTTTTCGGAAGCCTTTTTTCCATCGTCCTCATCCCCCCTTTTAATTTAGTTACTTTTATATGAGATTTTCCCGTGCGAAGAATATACCTTTATTTAACTTAATTGGTATGAAATAATCTGTCCTTTAGAGGACATAATATGTTGGGAAATATCAGGATAATTTATTCTAAAGTGGGGATTATTGATGAGAGTTTTTTGGGGTCAAGAAGAATTATTTTTTTGCTGTCACATTTGATTAAGCCGTCCCTTGAAAAGTTATTTAACGCCTCTGTAACCCTCTGACGGGTAGCGCCTATCATATCTGCCATATCCTGATGAGTAAATTTCTTTTCGATAGTTATCTTGTCAGAGTTTTCAACGCCACATATATTCCCGAGATTAAGTAAAAGTAGTGCCAGTCGAGATCTCAAATCATAAACCGATAATGTCTTAAAAGCCTCCCCCAACCGCCTCAGCCTGGCACTTAGAATCTTTATTATCAGCAGGGCTATTCTCGGATTTCTCTGCAGAAGTTCTTCAAGGACATGCCGTCTGATAACGAATACAGAAGTAGGTTCTACTGCTTCAGCATAGCACATCCGAACTCCTCCCCCATATACCTCAGCCAACCCAAAGACTTCTCCTGGATAGCGAAACCAGAAAATTGACTCTTTTCCGCTTTCAGAAAGGTCATAAATTTTTACAACCCCTTTGTGTATAAGAAATATAGTATTCCCCTGGTCACCTCTCATGAAGATGCAGCACCCTTTTTCGAAATCTTTCTTTATCGCCTTCTTCATAAGAAATGCCCTATCCTCCTCTGACAGCTCCTTTAATACATCGATTCTATCTAAATGCCATTTTTTCTCCAAAGGCCCCTCCGCTTTACAAATACATTTTTTATTATAGAACTATATTAAAGAAGTCTCAAGAATTTTCTCGGAGGGGTAAGCATTACCTTTTCCGTGATAACTATTATGCATTTTGATCTTCTCGTCGTCATTCCTGCGGAAGCAGGAATCCAGAAAGACAAAAGAAGCTGGATTCCCATTTTCATGGGAATGACAATCACGGAATTGGAAATGATTTTCTCGGAGGGTTATTACGATACTCTAACAGGGTAACTTCTGGGAATATAAATTCTCAGGAAATTGTGAAAGAAAAAATATTGGGGGGCTTTCGCCCCCTAATATAAATTTTCTAAACGAAATTGAATGGCTTTAAGAAGGTCCTATAGAGGATAGCCTATCAATGCAAGCCAGGCGGTCTGCACAACTATAACATAGATATTACTAATAATCGAAAGTATTGTCCCAAATCTGACAGCTGTCCAGCCAGAGGCACCAGACGCACCCCAGGCAATGAGGAATGCTGTAATGGATATAGGCAGGAAGAAGGCATAGCTCAAGCAGTTTATCACAACCAGCGAGAAGGGCAATACATTAAGACTGAAGGATTCTGCCATACTGATTGTTATAGGAATGAATGCAGCACCCATTGCCACAGCACTGACGATCCCGGCCCTCGCTATATGCATAGCAAACACAAGGACAAACATCATTAATAAGGTCGGTAGACCCATACCTTTAATCGGCTCTACAACCATATTTGAAAGCCACTTAACAGTCCCCACATCATAGAGTACCGAGCCGAGGGAAATCGCTCCGCCAAGAAGCACCCAGGTATCCCACATGATATGGTTGTTTACCTTCTTGAAATTAATCCTGCCCCAGGGCATAAATAGTAATGTTGCTATAATCAGGGCGGTCATACCTGATTTTATTTTATGGAGATCTTCTGTTATCCATAAGGCAAGACCAAGACCTATACATATCAATCCCCATATCTCAGGCCAGGTGATCTTCCCTAACTCTTTCTTCATCTTCGGTATCTCCACTTCAGCACCAGGAATATCGAGTTTCCATAATTTGAAGTAGGAAAAGACATAAAAGAACATTATAGGAAGCAGACCCCAGAGGGGTAAATTCAGCCATAACCAGTCAAGCCATGATATATATATTCCCTTTGCCTCCTTTAGTTGACCTGCGAGCATGATATTTGGGAAATGGCTTGTCAGTATCAGAGTGCCTGTGAAAAGTGGCGTCAAGCCTGGGGTCTGAAGTAACATTGCGGTACTTATCCTCTTTGCCTCTGGCAAATGCTCTCTCCCTCTCATCAATGTTGTGATAGCCTTTGTGACAGGAAGGAAAAGGGCAGTTTCAGAAACAGTTGGAAGGACACCACCTACTGCAATATCTGATAACCCGAGTCCTGTCTGTATCCTTGTCACACGATTTGACCTCATCGCAGTAGTTATTGTAAGGGCGATTCTCCTGCCGAGGGGCGTGCCCATCATTATACCTGCAATCACAAAGGCACCACCACCCAAGAAAAAAACATCTGTGGTAAAGGCCTTAAAGGCTGCTGGTATTTTTACTCCGCCAAAAATCACAAGTAGAAGTGGAGATGCAAATCCTACAATAGCCTTTGGAAGGGCATCCGTGGCCATTATTGTTATGAACCAGAGGAAAACGCCTAATACAGACTGGGATGTTGGTCTCAGGCCTGGGATTGTAGGTCCGAAATGTAATGCCAGTAGAATCGCAAAGGCGATGATTAACCCGATAGTCGCCTTCTTAGGGCTTCCTACCTCTTCTTCCTCTGCAGCTTCTATAGCCTTCATTCTTTCTTCTAATGTTGCTTCATTTTGACTCTTCTCTTCCATAATCTTTCCCTCCTCATATTAGTTGAGGACTCCGCTCTAACTGATAAAATCTCCTAATTCTCCAAGACATTAGAAAACTCCTGCTGCCTTCGCAGCATCCCTCATTATGTCAAAATCCTTATCAGTTGTCGGAACAAATCCCTCAAGGTTAGCGTCTTTCAGGGCACGTTCGGCAGTTGCTGTAAGTGGTTTTAGTTTCAGAAGTGCCTCTTTTACCTTTGCGGCTACTGCCTTATCAGTCTTCTTAGTTGTATGCATAGGCCAATTAGGTAGGGGTGCGGTTTTACCGATTACCTTAAGCATATACTCGAAAGGCAGTCTCTTAAAGACAGGCTCTGGCATACCACCAGCATCTGCCTTTCCATCCCTCACAGCTTCACCCACCTTTGGAGGCTTTCCTGCAAATTCGATCTTGATATCATCTTTTTTGATACCGGCCTTTTCCAATTCCAGCATCTGGGCAACATAGCCGGCAGCAGAGCCTACATCAACAAAGCTGATTTTTTTGCCTTTGAGTTCCTTGATTGATTTTATCGGGCTGTCTGCAAGCGTTATAAAAACTCCTACTAATTTAGTGCCTGGCCCTGGTTCAGAGGCTAAAGCCAACGGTTCTACCTGAGGGCTTGCTTTCTTTACAGTAATATAAATGTTGGGGTTTGTGAATCCAATATCGAAATCACCCGCTATTGCCTGTTTGGTATAGGTATCAAAATCCTTTGGGATTACTAAAGTAACCTTCATCCCAGTCTCTTTCTCAAGGTATTTAGCCAATGGGGTAAACATTTCGATCAACTGTTTTTCAGGAAGTCTCGGAAGCAAACCAAACTTTATTTCTGCAGCGATCCCCATTGCTGGGGCCATTACTAAAATCAAAAATAAACAAACCATCAATATCTTTCTCATTACCTTTCTCCTTTCTTTAAACTTTTTTAGAATTAAATAAGAACAACTTACCAGATGGACAAAAAAAATGCTGTCACATGGGTGACATAACCTCTGAGCAATAGATAATCGGATAAAAAGAACCTATAGATTTTAACTCAGATTACTGCTAAACTTGGTCATTGTTCTGCCTTCCTCGGTTATAATTTAGATAAAAATGAAAAAGGTATTATTAATCATAACAATCCTTTCTGTCGGAACCATAATCGCTTTATCCTTTCTGCTCAGGACAGACTTAGTCTCTGATAAGGTAAAGGCCCTCGCAGTCGCAGAGATTATAAATGCCACCAATCACAACGTGAGAATAGAGAAGGCAGTCATTAATCTTATCCCTGCATTCATTGAACTTAAGGGGATAGAGTTATTTAATAATGAAGGCAGGTCAATCGTAAAGATAAAAAGGGCGAGGGGTTTTATAGGGTTGGGACGCCCCATCCAGAAAGAGCTGAAGATAAGTGTTAAGATGACCGAACCATATTTTATCATTGAGAGATACAAAGACGGGTCATTCAGTATTTCACCCCTGATTACCTCTATAGAAAAATATCTTAAAGAAGAAAGAAAAATTCCTGTAAAAATAGATTTTAAGGGTCTTTCAGTTGAAAAGGGAGAGATGGATTTTTTTGATGAGAAAGAATTTTTCTCTGCCCGCGGAAAAGGTTTATCTCTTAACCTGCGGACAGTATTCCTCCGAAAGGGATTTAAAATAAATGTTAGAGTAGATGAATTAAAGACAAAAATCAGAACACTCCCTGAACTAATCCTGAAAGCGGAATCAAGACTTACACTCCACGGTTCACAGTTCACTGTTCATACTTTAAGGATAAGTAATCTCGGATCTTCTATCGGTGTTGAAGGAAATATAAACCTTTCAGATAAACCAGAAGTTAATCTGAAGACAAGGATAACCCTCATCGCCAGATCCTTTACTGAAATTCTTGGACTCAAAAAGACATACACAGGTGAGATACTTGTATCAGGGAAGATAAAGGGAGACCTGCCAATTATGGACAGTAAAGGATCTCAATCCATCCCCCATCTTGACCTTGATGTCGAGGCAGAAATACCGATCGGTCTCCTTAAAGAGATTTTAATAAAGGAAAGAGATATAGAAGGAACTGTAAGGATTAAAGGAAATCTAAAGGGTAAATATCCAGAACTGATATCAAAGGGGGAGATATCTTTATCAGATGGAGAGATATCCGGTATCAGGATAAAGAATGTAGGATCAAAATTCAGTTACGAACCAAAACAACTTACATTTCCTGGGATAAAGGGTGAAATTCTGGAAGGCATGGTGGAAGGAAAACTGACAGCACTTATTCCAGGAAAGGTTACAGAACTCCAGAACATCAATGGAGATGGCTGGATAAAATATATAAAGGGTAAGGAGACGAGACAGGAGAGGCGGGTAGCAATAAGTATTACACCATCCATAATAGAAACTGCAGAGATTAACTTCTCATCCATTGGAGGTTATTTAACTATAGAAAAGGGGAATATATCTTCACCTTATTCATCTGCTGAATTTACTGGATCGCTATCCCTTACTACATTAGAAGGAGAGTTCCCCTTCAAGATTCATAGCGAGAATTTTGGAGAATGGGTTGACCCATATTATAAAGGAACAAAAGGTCTTATTGATATCGCAGGTGAAATAACAGGGCCGATAGGAAATCCTACAATAAATGGTAACGCTGATATCAGGACTGCTGAGGTAAAAGGGGTACCCATCCAGAGGGTCTATGGCAGTGTGAGATACAAAGAAAAGGGAATATCTATCTCAGGGTTTCAAATAGAACAGGAAAGCAGTACCTATCTAATCGACGGCAGTATACAGTTCGGGACAGAAGGTCCATACTATAATGCGAAGGCAAAGATAAAGAACGGGAATCCAAGAAAGATAACTTCCATCTTTTACAGAGACCTCCCTGTAGATACATCTGTTAATGGTGAGATGACCTTCAGAGGAAGCAACAGAGACTATGAAGGTGAGGCAGATCTCCGCCTCAATAGTGGAAGAGCCTATGGAGAAGAGTTCGATAAGGCACGGATTAAGGCAGTGCTTAAAAGGGTTCAGGGTAAGCCAGGGGAAATAAATTTCCCTTCTGTTCAGATTGAAAAGGGAGGCGATATCCTTTATGTAGATGGAAGGATAGGATTCGATGAAAGCTTCCATGGAACGATATTTTCGAAAAAATTATCACTGGGGAATATTAATATCCTCAATCCCTCTTCTCCCCCTTCTAATAAATGGGGAATGAGGGGGGTTACTTCACTCAGGATAAACGGTAAAGGAACATTCAAAAAGCCAGAGATTTTTGCAGATCTAAGGCTTGAGAAAGTTGCCTACAGGGAAAGCCCTATTGGTGAAGGGACTGTGGCTGTATCTATTAAAGACGGGAGGCTTCAGGCATCGGCAAGGATTGGGGGGTTGAGGTTTGAAGGAGAAATGAATATGACAGATGATCTCCCATGGAATACAGCCATCTTTTTAAGAGATATGCGACTCAACGATCTTTTTACACAGACAGGCGAGGATAAGAGCCAGAGCAGGGTTTCAATAGCTACTTCTGGAAGTATTAAGGCAGAAGGAAAGGGTACAGACATTGATAAATTATCCCTGATCGTAAAACTTAACTCGATCTCTCTGAATATCTTCGGTCATACGATTAATAATTATGAAGTTGCTGAGATAAGCCTTAAAAACAGAGATCTTAAGGTTCATTCACTAAGTTTTAAGGGTCCTGAAGGATCATCTATCGAGATTGGCGGAGACCTCAGGATAAAAGATTTCTATAACCTCTATCTTTATGGAAAGGCAGATATCGGTATCATGAGACCATTGATCCCACAGATTGAGTCCTTTAACGGCGACGGAGAATTTATGTTAGCCCTATCGGACCGATGGGAAGACCCGAGGTTTCAGGGGACAATAAATCTCAAGGGTGGAAGCCTTAAGATCAGGGATCTGCCTCAGAGGATTGGAAAACTGTCAGGAAAACTTACCTTTGATAAGGATAGAATCATCCTCGATTCCCTTCAGGGCGAGCTCGGAGGGGGAAGACTCGACTTCTCCGGTTTTGCGGTCTTAAAGGGATTTTCATTCAGGAATTTCTATATTCAAGGAAATGCTTATGGGATTAGATATAGATATTTTGAGGGTCTTACAACAAACCTTAATGGAAGATTGGTCTATGAAGGAGATAGGAAGTCCCAGACATTGAGCGGTGAGATAATATTCAACAATGCCCTTTATACAAGAAGGATAGACTGGAAGAGCTGGCTTCTTGAGGTAAAAAAGGTTGAAGAGAAGCCAAAGGCTGAAGTCTCACCACTTTTAAGCACAAACCTTAATATCTATATGTCAGGAAAGCTTGATGTGGATAATAATATTGGTAAGGGTCCTGTAGGACTAGACCTGATTCTTAAGGGAACACCTATAAGACCACTGCTATTCGGAAGAATCGAATCCTCCGAGGGCAAGATATTTTTCAGAAATAACTCCTTCAGGATTATTTCAGCATCAGCCGATTTCTTCGATCCGAATAGAATCTATCCTGTCTTTAATGTAGTGGCAGTTACACAGTTGAAAGGATACAGGGTGAATCTCTCCCTTAATGGGCCAATTGATAGATTTTCTCTGTCGCTATCCTCTGATCCCCCTCTTTCTGACACGGACCTCCTCGCACTGCTTACAGTGGGACAGCCCACTAAGGGTCTGCAGGGTTTAGAGGCTGGCATAGGGGCAAGCGAAGCTGCTTCTTTTCTTACAGGAAAGCTTCAGGATGTACTTGAGGAGAGATTTAGAAAGATCGCAGGGCTTGATAGGTTTCAGGTAGACCCTTATGTTACAAGATCGTCTTCTGCTGGAGGCCCCAGACTTACAGTCGGAAAGAACCTTCTCAATGGAAGGCTCTATATGACCTACTCTGCAAATATAGGGACATCTGATGAACAGGTCATCAGGATCGAGTATATACTCGGTAAAAACATATCCCTTGTCGGCGTAAGGGATGAGCAGGGGCAAGTAGGCGGTGATCTGAAATTCAGATTCGAATTCAGGTAGATGACAGTTTCTATTCTTTTTTTTACAGACAATAAATGTTATCTGTTTTTGCTTGAACTTCTTTAAAATTTATGAAATAATTTATACCCAGATGGAAATACTTAAGTACCTGAGAAAAGATTCAAGATTCAGACAGAAAATTCATAAAAAGATATTCCTTGACAACCTCAGAATTATGGGGAAGCAACCCTATCAGACCCTCAAGAAAAAACCTATTACATATAAAGGAATTTCCCCTATACTACTCACACTAATTATCATTCTATTAGGCTATACAGTTTACCATAACTATATAACCCTTCAGGGTGAAAAGACTCTGGTCAGTTCAGTAATTGAGTCTAATAATTCAGAGGTTCACTCCCAGATCCAGGCACCCCACGTACAAAGGGACTCTTTAAAATTCCTATCCCCGATGGTCAACCCCGAGATATCTATAGCAAAGGTATTCGGTTTAAAGGTTAAGAGAATAATGATAGATCCAGGACACGGCGGTTCTGATCCTGGTACCAGCGGCATTATTGGGACAAAAGAAAAGAACGTGGCTCTGGATATAGCAAAGAGGCTTAAGTCACGACTTGAAAGATATAATTACGAAGTCATTATGACACGCCAAGAAGATGAAGCGGTATCCCTCCAGAAGCGGGTTGAACTTGCCAATTCTTCAATGGCAGACCTCTTTATCTCTATTCATCTCAATTATCTCCCTACAAGACCTGCAAATATTATTGAGACATACTATTTTGGTCTTTCATTCGATGAAGAGGTATTGAAACTCGCTGAAAAGGAAAACACTGATTCCCCATACGGCCACAGCGAATTCAAGAAGATCCTCGAAAAAGTCAACTCTACAATGAAATACGAGGAATCCTACAGACTCGCTGACTCTATCCAGAGAAGTCTGTTTACAAATATAAAGAGGATTGACAGCGAGGTAATGGACTTCGGTATAAAAAGAGCACCCTTTGTTGTCCTCTTAGGCGTAGAGATGCCATCGGTACTTGTAGAAGTCTCGTGTCTCAGTAATAAAGTGGAGGAACTGAGACTCAACACATGGAATTACAGGGAAAAGATTGCCCACTATATTGAAATTGGAATATTAAATTATCTAAGGAATAAAGGAGCATTAACTCATGAAGCAAAAAGAACAGAGGAAGGATGACATCCTGTTCGTAGGTGTTGACCTCGGGACATCGAGGAGTTCAATCTCAGCAAGTAATGGGACAAAGAAATGGAATGAGAGTTATGTTGGCTGGCCAAAGGACTTTATAGCAGCTAAGGTAGTAGGGAAATCAATCCTTTTTGGTTCTGAGGCATTACAGAATAGGCTTTCTCTTGATCTATACAGACCACTCGAAAGAGGTGTGATAAAGGAAGGAATCGAGAGGAATGAGGAAGCAGTTAAGGAACTGATAGGATATCTGATACAACTTGCAGGACCGAAGGAAGATCAAAAAATTTATGCAATAGTTGGTGTTCCAGCAGATGCCATGAAGGTAAATCAAATTGCTATCAAGAAGGCAGTGTCAGGGTTTGTTGATTCCGTTATGGTAGTATCAGCACCTTTTGCTGCGGCCTATGGCCTTAATCTTTTAGGTAATTCACTTATAATAGATATCGGTGCAGGGACTGTTGACTTCTGTATGATGCATGGCACAATTCCTGATAATGACGACCAGAAGGCGATACTAACCGCAGGTGATTATATAGATGAACAGCTCTTCAGTTATCTTATTGAGAAATACCCAAATTCCAGATTCAACAGGAACATGGTTCGTCAGTTTAAAGAGACGCATAGCTTTGTTGGTGATAGCAGTGAGACGATTAAGGTAGAGATTCCGGTTGAAGGGAAACCTTTGAATCATGATATAACGAACGAGATGAGGCGCGCCTGCGAAAGTATCCTTCCAGCCATAATCGAGACGACATCTGAAATGATTGCAAAATTTGACCCGGAATTTCAGATAAAGATAAAGAACAATATCATACTTTCAGGAGGGGGCAGTAAGATAAGAGGCATAGATAATTACATAAAAGATGCATTAAAAGAGTTTGGAGATTGCGATGTGAGGTGTGTTGAAGACCCTCTTTTTGTTGTCTCCGATGGAGCTATGTTATTAGCCAAGGATATCCCTGAAAAATACTGGGCAGAGATGTGAAAAAAAATGAATCCTATCCTTGTAATAGATAACGACCCTGAAATAACCCGAAAGATCGAAGAGGTATTAAGGGCGGAAGGCTATCTTGTATTCATAGCACCTACAGAGTCCCTGGCAATAACCACCGCAAGGGAGACAGACCCATCCTTTATCTTTGTAAGCCTCTCGATGCCCCGCGGTCTCGAGATATCTAAAAATATTCATAGTATCGGAGAGTTCTCAAAGACCCCGATTATAGCCCTTACCTCGCCGGAAAAGGGCCCAAAGATGCGCTATGGCGCAGAGTACGGCATCATAGATACCCTCGATAAATCCTTCAGCCCAGAGGAGCTGGCCCTTAAGGTAGAGACAGTACTTAGTATAAGGGGAATCACTGAAACGGCACATGCAGGGATAACAAATATCCATGAATACGAAGCAACAGAATCAGAACCAATTGATATCCCTGCGGAGAAATCCGAGGAAATGCCTTCTGTATTCAGGGTGACACCAAATAGTGTGCCTCCTTATGAAAAGGTCGAAGATCTTATCGAAAGGTCCTTTGAGCTGAAGAAGAACAATCCTGTAGAGAAGAACCGAAAGATCGTCCTTGAAAAGAAAAGATCCAATTTGCCTGTAATAATAGGAGTCGGAACAGTCCTTATAATCTCAGCAGCAAGTTTTCTGCTCTGGCAGGGAGGCGGGATCGAGTTCAAAACCATATTCAAGAATATAAAACAAAAACTGCCTGTAAAGGCTACAACCCCTGTGCCAAAGAAGGAACTTATCTCCGAACCAAAACCTCCTGCTAAACCCCGGGATCAGGAACCTCTATCAACAGAGACACCAAAGATAATCATTGAGCCGCCTCCAAAAGAGCCTGCAAAGAAAGCCCCGGCTAAAGAAAAACCATTTTATTCAGTACAGGTCGGCGCCTTCAAGAATATGGATAATGCGGATGCCCTTATGAAGAGGCTCAAGGGAAAAGGTTATGAATCCTTTGTCCATAGCGTAACAGTCGGGAATGAGAAGATCCATAAGGTGCTGGTTGGTAAGTTCGAGGAAAAGAAAGAGGTAGAGAAATTAGCCTCTACCCTTAAAACTAAAGAAGATATCAGTGCATTAGTCTTCAGTTTTGATTCTTTAAAAAATCCCTGAGATCTCGCATAATTTCCTGTGCATCCAGCAAAGATCCGGGATAATTACTATTGACTTTTTGGAAACCTCATGTTAATTTCATCAACTTTAATTTTAGTTTTATTAACCCTAAGGGTTTAAAATATTTTATTGGCGCTTATGATTCTTACAATAATTCCTTAATCAATCTGCAAGGAGGTAATGACGATGGAAGCATGGGAGCAAAAGAACAAAAAAAGGATGTTTATGGTAATTGCATTCCTTTCTCTGGCCACCGTAGCGACTTATCTTATTAATGACTACTATATCTATATCGCGGCCTACGTATGGTTTGGGGTTATCTACGGGATGTGCCTGCAGTATGGAAGGTTTTGCTTTTCTTCGGCTTTTAGAGACCTCTTCGCTGTAGGGGTTCCGAGGATGGTTGTGGGTATCATGATATCCATGATATTCTTCGCTTTTGTTTCATCTATTGTAACTTCAACAGAGATGAGCACCTTCCACGCGGCGCCAGTTGGGTTTTTTATGGTCATAGCAGGGGGTTTTTTCGGATTCGGAATGGTTTTAGCCGGCGGGTGCGCATCAGGTTCTCTATACAAATCAGGAGAGGGCAGTGGCGCTGCCATGCTAGTTCTTTTATCAATCAGTATTACTCAGTCGGTCTTTGTGGCTATTCGCGGCGACTGGGTTAACAAACTTGTCCCGCAATCCTGGCATGATTCAGCTGTATCAAAAGGGCTGCCTGCAATTATAAAAGTCGGTGATGGCTGGATGGACCAATACCTTGCCGGCTATGTCTGGAACTTTCCTAATATAACATTTGCCAGGATGTTTGGGTTTCCTGATGAGTCTGTCGTAGGGGCTTTTTTATTGAACACAATTGTGGGTGTTATATTACCGGCTGCACTCGTGCTCGTGTGGGTTTATCTCGTGTGGGTGAGGAAAGGTTTTTTGAAAAAGAGGATGGCAGCAGGGCAGGGGATAGGCACAGGCTTCGGGGCCGATGTTGCAGGATACTGGAGCATGATAACAGCTTCAAAGAGAACGGCTCTCGCAGGTTTAGTCCTGGGTATTGCAGCCGGGTTTCACATGTTCGTTATGAAGGGTTTGCAGGTCAAGTTTGGGATTCAAAATTTTGGCGAGCTTATGACAAGAATGGGACATACCTTTGGTTTAACTGCAAATGGAACGGTTTTTGACCCTGGATATTGGTATGTTACAACTCAGGAAGCTCAATGGGTAGGTTGGGTAACACAAAAACTCGGCATTGAAAATATGGATAATATATTTTTTGGACTCACCAACGGTATTCCAAATCCGCTTTTTAACCCTGCTGACTGGATGACAATTGGCCTTCTCGGAGGCGCTTGCATAATGGCGCTTGCACACAATGAATTCAAGTGGAAGAAGCCGACAATGGAACTTGCATTCTGGGCAATACTGGGAGGATTCTTTATGGGTATAGGCTCAAGGCTTGCCATGGGATGCAATGTGGGCGCCTTTTTTATAAGGGTTTCAAATGGCAACCCGTCTGGATGGTTATTTGGTATCGGCATGGTAGGCGGCGCCTTTTTAGGCGTTAAGGTCTTTAACTGGTACACTGAGAGGAAATTGGCAAAAGAGATGGAGGCTTTTTAATAAATTGCTGCAGCGAAAACTTTAAAAACCAATTAAAAAGGAGAGTATTGCGTTATGGCTATGAAATTTGAGAAAAAGGGCGAAGGACTTTACTTTTTGGATGTCCTGGGATATGTCTGTCCCCATCCACAGATTTACACCAAGAAGGCTCTTGAAAAGATAGCGAAAGGCGATGTTCTTGAGGTATTGTTTGACAACCCCTCCTCTGCTGAATCTATCTCCATGATGTGTGAGCAGATGGGAATAGAAATTGTAGAGAGAAAGCAGGAAGGCGCAACTTTTCTGTGGAAAATTAAGAAGTCTTAATCTAACTTTTTTAAGGAGGAAATAAAGATGAAAAACAGTCTCTGGATAGTGATTGTTGTTGTGGCGTTTTTTTTTGGGTTTGTAGTAGGCTATAGTCAAAAACATGAGATGAAAGCAGGAGTTGGCGCTGGAGCGCCGGCAGCAGGTGGCTATGGAGCACCAGCAGGTGGCTATGGAGCACCAGCAGGCGGATACGGAGCCCCTGCAGGAGGTTATGGAGCACCATCAGGAGGAAAGAAGGCACCAGCCGGTGGTTACGGTGCGCCATCCGGAGGATACGGGAGATAAGAGGTCTATCAAAATAAACCCTGTACAGGAGAGAAAAAAATATGAAGAAGGTACTTCTTGCTGTAGACGATTCCAAGGGAGCTAAGGTAAGTGTTAATGCATTTGTTCGTCTGTTTTCGTCCACAACTGTTGAAACAGTAATACTCTTAAACATACAACAGCCTGGAGGTAAAACCTTAATTCATGACAGACTCGGTGATTCAGAGATATCTACTTTGAAGGAAGAACTTCTAAGGTCGGGTAAACAGGCAGAGATGGATAAAAATTCAAAGGAAATACTTGATTCACACAGGAAGACTCTTGAAGAAAACGGGATAACCAAAGTAAAAACAGTTATAAAGCTGGGACATGTAGCAGATGAAATCCTGAAAACTGCTGAAGAAGAAGCAGTAGATATGATAATTATCGGTGCCACAAGGACATTAGCCCAGAAGATTTTTATGGGTGATGTAACTAGAGATGTGGCTCATAAAGCGAAAGTCCCTGTACTTTTAGCCCGATAGAATATTTTTATCCAGATCTTCCGGTTAGAAGTAATGAGTCCAATGCTCCCTGCGTAAGAAATTATCTGTCTCCCGATATCGCCATGAAAACCCTGTCCCGAAAGGATCCTCCTCCATAAATCAGGAAGAAAAGTGAATGCCCCTGAAAACAATAAAGATAGAATAATAATACTCGGTGGTGGTCTTGCAGGGCTTTCAACCGGATATCTCCTCTCCAGGGCTGGAAGGAAAGTTACAGTATTTGAAAGTAATTCTACGGTAGGTGGCCTCTCGCGGACAGTAGTAATGGGTGATTTCCGTTTTGATCTGGGAGGTCACAGATTCTTCACAAATAAAAAGAAGGTTGAGCGTTTTGTAAAAGAACTGATGGACGGAGAACTGCTAACTGTTCCCAGAAAAAGTAAAATCTATCTTCGCAACAGATATTTTGATTATCCCCTCAAGCCTGCAAATGCCATTTTGGGTCTTGGTGTCCCAACCACATTAAAGACAATAATAGACTATGGTAAAGAAATCCTCAAAAAATCCTTAAAGAAGAATGATATTGTCTCTCTCGAAGACTGGGTGGTGAGCAATTTCGGCCGTACAATGTTTAACATTTATTTCAAAGAATACAGTGAGAAGGTCTGGGGTATGGAATGTAAAAGGATAAGCAAGGAATGGGTGGCAAAGCGAATAAATGGCCTATCCCTTGGAATAGCAATCAGATCTGCCTTCTTTAAATTCAGCAAAAGAGGTATACCTACCCTTGCAGACAATTTCCTCTACCCATCATTAGGGATTGGGCGTATCTCAGAAAGGCTTAGAGACGGGATCAATGGGGGAAACACCGTATTTACCAGCACAAATATTATAAGATTAAATCATAATAACTTCAGAATAGAGACCGCAATTGCAAGGAACTGCGATATTACTTATATGGTTGAAGGTAGGAAATTCATATCGAGTATACCACTTACCACCCTAATCCATATCCTCCACCCAAAACCACCTGAAGATATCCTTTCAAGTGCATCCAAACTCAAATTCAGAGACATTATAATTGTAACAATTGCCATCAACCGGGAGAGGGTTACTGACCTGACCTGGTTATATCTCCCCGAGAGGAATATACCTTTCGGCAGGATTCATGAGCCAAAGAACTGGAGTGCCAGGATGTCCCCTGAAGGAAAGACCCATATCGTAACAGAACACTTCTGTTTTGAAGGCGATGAGACATGGAGAAGGAGTGATGCTGAGCTTATAAAAAGCACGATCCAGAGTCTTGAGAAGTTAGGGTTCATCAAAATTGATGAGGTAATCGACTGCACCATTGTAAGGGTACCAAAGGCCTACCCACTATTTGAGATAGGGTACAGGGAGCATTATGATAGAATAATTAGCTATCTTGATAGGTTCAAGAACCTCCATATCGCCGGCCGGGGAGGGATGTTCAGGTACGATAATATGGACGATGTGATCGAAACAGGAATAGAAACGGCTGAAAAGATAATTAAAAATTCAAAAGGATACACGATGCAAGATGCAGGATTTTAATCCAATTAAATCCTCCTTTAGTGAAGGGGGACTAAGGGGGATTTGCATGAATCATGTATCATGCATCATGAATCTTGATCTGCCATGAAATGTGCATTAATCATACCCGCCTGGATTCCTGAAGATATCTTCTCTTCAAAGACAGCCAGTTCACAGATAAACTACTGGCAGCCCTTGGGGATACTTTATGTTGCTTCAAGCCTCATTAAAGCCGGTCATGATGTAAAGTTTTTCAACGGTGCCTTTATGACACATGAAGAGATTCTTAAAGATGTAAAAGAATATAATCCTGAGTTTGTCGGTATATATTCAACAGCCTTTGGTTGGCCTAAAGCAAAAAAGACTGCTGAAGACATAAAGAGGTTCGATGGAAGGATTTTTGTTTGTGCCGGTGGACCCTATCCTATCGCCATGCAGGAGCAATGCCTTCTTGACAGTGGGGCTGGGGGCATTGATGCCATAGTTACAGGAGAGGGTGAACTCGCTGTCCTCGAGCTTATTGATAGGATACAGAAAGGCCTGAGTCTAAAAGACATCGAAGGTGTTGATTACAGAGAAGGTAACAGGGTTATAAAGAACCCTCAAAGACCTTTGATTTCTGACCTCAACTCAATCCCATTACCTGCAAGGAATCTCCTTGGTGATAAAAATCTGTATATCCCTCCGCCAGCCACATATAGAAGAAAACCTGTTGCAGTTGTTTTAACATCAAGGGGATGTAACAGGAGATGTATCTTCTGCTTCCAGATAGACAGGGATAGGAAAAGTGGAATCCGATACCGTAGCGTAGAGAATGTCATGGATGAAATAGAGCTCTGTCTGAAACAGGGATTCAGGGAGATAAAATTCATAGATGATACCTTAGCCGCTGATTACGACAGGGCGATGGGAATAGCTCAGGAGATAAAGGCAAGGAAATTGGATTTCACATGGTTCGCCTCAGCATGTGTAAATCAAGTAGATAAACCTTTATTGAAGGCATTTAAAGAAGCTGGGTGCTGGGCGATACTCTTTGGTGCAGAAAGTGGTGTTCAGAAAAACCTGAATACAATCAGGAAAGGTATAACATTAGACCAGACACGGAATGCTGTTAGAACTGCAAAAGAGGTAGGAATTAAGGTATTTACACCCTTTATATTCGGAATACCAGGTGAAACATTTGAAGAGGGACTCAAAACGATTGACTTTGCCTGCGAGCTTGACCCTGATGTAGCGAACTTCCACACAATAACGCCATTCCCGGGCACTGACCTTTATGATAGAGTTACAGAGTTTGGGACTATATCCGATAATCTAACTGATTTCACTTATCAAGGTGCAGCATTTATTCCCAATACTATGACAAGGGACACAATCCAGAGACTTCGCTCCATTGCATTCAGGAGATTCTACTCGAGGCCAAGGTTCTTGCTGAGAAGGGTCGTCGGAATTAGAAATATAAATGATTTGAGAGTCGCCTGGAAAGGATTGAAGAGCCTTTTATGGATATGGGTAAAGGATGACTTATTCAAAATAAGAAAAGGTACTCCTGCAACCCCTTGAATTCCTGAACGCCATGTGAGATAATAACTTTCAAAAACCAAACCTTTTTATCTTCCAATTATATATTTAAAAAATGAGCAAGGTCTATTTTGCCTCAGCAAGAACTGAACGATGGGACTATAAAGATAGTCTTCCAGGAAAACTCGAAAAACTACTCAGGGAATTCGATCTTACCAGGTATTTTGAGAAGGATGAATGGGTGGCTGTCAAGACCCATTTTGGCTCTGAGGGTGCCCACAGGATTGTAAGACCTGTATTCCTTCGTAAGATAGTTGATGGCATAAAATCCGTTGGGGCAAAACCATTTGTTACAGATACAGTAAGGATAAAGGGCCTCGATTATTTAGAGGTCGCGAACCAGAATGGCATAAACCATCTTTCCTGCGGAGCCCCTGTTGTCCTCGCCGATGGTCTCTATGGAAGAGATAATATCCTTATACCGGCAGGTGAAATACTTGGTGAAGTTGCTGTCTCATCTGTTATACACGACGTACCAGCGATGGTCTTATGCACCCACGCAAAGGGACATATCCAGGCAGGCTATGGGGGTGCTATAAAGAACCTCGCTATGGGTGGAGTTAGTTCAAAACACAGAATCCATGGATGGGAGAAGGGCCGCGGGGCGATGCATACCATCGGAGAAGGAATCCTTAACTGGTTTTCAGATAAATGTACATTCTGCTACCAGTGTGAAATGGTGTGTCCGCTCGGTGCTATAGATTTTGTCGAAACACCAAATGGTGGAGAAATCCTCCAGTGGGACAAAGAGGAATGCTGGAGGTGTGGAAGATGCGTGAGGGTATGTCAGTCAGAGGCATTACTACTGCCAGGTGATGATGTGAGGTTTATGAAATCCCTTGCAGAGGCTGCAGCATCTGTGTTAAGCACCTTTTCTGATAAAAAGGTCATCTATATAAACTTCCTCACAGAGATCATTCCAGAGTGTGACTGTATGCCTGCGGCTGATGTTCCTGTTATACAGGATCAGGGAATCCTCATCGCTGATGACCCCGTTGCTATCGAACAGGCAACCTTAGATATCCTCCTCAAAGCCAAACCCCTTCCACAATCAGCAGCAGATGATAAAGAAATCAGAGAAGGCGACGATATCCTCTTTAAGATTAATCAAAAGCCTTATCATATCCAGATCGAAGAGGCAGAAAAACTCGGTCTTGGAAGCAGAAAATACAGTTTGGTTAATCTATGAAGAAATTCTTATTAATAAGTTTTTCTCTCTTCGTTATCATCATAATAGCCTATTCCCTCTATTCTCCCATCCCTGAAATCAATGGGAGTATCTTCAATAAACATAGAAACGGGGTGTGGATGGCACATAGCTGGTTTGATGAATACCGTTCGAATGAGGAGGTCTCAGAACTTGGAAAAAGACTGAAGGAATACGATATGAAATATCTTTTTCTACATGTTGGACCTTTAAACCGGGAAGGAGGGATACCCCTCTACTCTAAAAAGATCCCAAAAAGTTTTATCCAGAGGATAAAGTATGCAAACGCTGAGCTGACGGTTTTAGCATGGATTGGAGGAACGAATAAGGCCTTTGGAGGAAAAGTAGATTTAGGTTATCCCAATGTAATCAATAAGATCTCAGGCATATCTAAGGAATTGGTCAATCTCGGCTTTGATGGTATCCATATAAACATAGAACCGCTTAATGACGGAGATACTAACTTTATCAATCTTCTCCGTTCAGTCAGGAATGAGATAGGACACAAAAAATACCTCTCTGTCGCTGCAATGAAATGGAAGTCCTTCAACCTTCCACATACCTGGCACTCAAAATGGTTCTGGAGTTCTGGATACTATAAAGAGATGGGGAGACTGGTTGACCAGATGGTTGTAATGGTATACGACACAGCCATCCCCTTCAAGAAACTCTATATCTTATATGTTAAGAGCCAGACTATAAATGTTACAAATGCTGTAGCTGGTCTTCGTAATCCAAGCACAGAAATATTAATAGGGCTACCAGCCTATGACGAGAGACGTCTTACCCACAGGCCTGAAGTAGAAAACATTGAAAATGGACTCTATGGAACAATATCAGGCCTGATGAACGAAAGAAGTAATAAATCCTCTTTCGGGGGAGTAGCGATCTACTCTTACTGGGTCATGGATAATGATGAATGGAAAAGCTATCTCAGGTTATGGAAGGGTTCAGTTATATGAAATGGTTGAAGATAAGCACTTTCCTCTTGGTAGCTCTATTTTCAGGACATGCCTATTCTGCAGAAGAACTCATAAACCCAGCAACCCTAAAAGGTATTATAATAAAAAGTGCCATTAAAACATCAAAGACAACATTCAACTTATCTATCTATAAGGATGGAGAATCGAGAGGCGAATTTCAAGGGATATCTGCCTTCAAGGCTCCAGAGAGTATTACTTTTAAACTTCTTAACCCCTTTGGGCTTACAATCTTCGACCTTATAGGAAACGATAATATTCTTCAGATATATATCCCTTCAAGCGATGAACTTTATCAGGGCAATCTACCCAGAGATTTGTGGCTCATCTTCGGTATACTCGAAGATCGCTTTCATTATGTCATGGAAGAGATAGAAGACTATTACATACTTTATTTGCTTAACTCTGAAGGAGACTCCCTTTCGATAAAAGCAAAATTCTTTTTCGATAAGTTAAGACTGAAACAGAGAAGGATTGATATCTTGAAGAATGGAAAATCTAATTTCAGAGTGGAGATTGATGAATTTATGGATAATTTCCCTCTGCAAATAACCCTTTATTTCCACTCTGGAATATCTATTACCATAAAACACAAAGAGGTAAAAACCGACGAAATTCCCTCTAAGGAACTCTTTTCCCTGAAGGATACACGTGGAAGAGAGGTTAAGGAACTGGAAAGAATTCTGAGTGAAAAGAAATTTTCTCTTTTTCCTTAAAAAATCTCAGATATAAAATAAAAGAATCTTATTTGAATTGATGAGTTTTGGCAGGGGACATAAGATTATGTCCCCTGCCAAAGAAGTTCCTGACTTTCTTATCTCTTTTTCGCCGCTTTCTTTGCGGCTTTCTTCTTGGCTTTCGCCATCCTCTTCACCCCCTTCCTCAGAGAAGAGACAATTGAGGATTTCTCTCTCTCGCAATATCTATTACTTTCTCTACAAACTCCTTAGCATCCTTCATCGCCTCTTCCACCTCATACTTAGAGATGGGTTTGTCCGGGTCTTCTATAAACCACTGACCCTTCCTTCCTATCCTGTCAAACTTAACTGCCAGGGTTTTTAAACCCTTCCCTAAGATGACAGCTGTAAGTTGAACTATCGTCCTTTGTTGCTCTCTGCCTTTAGGCCTATACCCTTCAGATAAAATAAGTGCTTTTGCTGCCCTCATAGTGGCCTGATAGGCTATAGTGTATGCCCATTCAGGATCTGTTTCTAAAATCGTCTCTGCCGTAATCAGATCCTTAAATGCCCTGGCCTGAAGGTTTGAGATCTGTTTAAAATTGGGTGGATTTTCCTCTATAAGCCCCCTTTCCTTAAAATCCTTAAAGTTCATCCTCCCTTCCTATCAGCATGAGTTTCTTCCCAGAAAGTATCTCTGACAGAAAGGGATCTCCCTTTTCCTTTCTCTTAATATATTCATCATCATCAAAAACGGTGTAATTAATCTCTCTCTTAAATCCCTCCTCAAGGCTGAGGATAATTCCGTTGAGTTCAGTAAGGTCTGGTCTTCCCACTATCATAAGGTCAATAGTACCCAATCTTCTATCAGAACCTTTTGCTACTGAACCATAAATAAAGGCCTTGGTAATTCCCTTTATCTTCTTAGCCAGGGCATCCCTGATAACTCCATGGACGCCGAGAGTCTTCTGAATTAGACTCTTTATCTCAGGATATAAAGGAGAGGTCTTATTGACAGTAAAATATCTCTGATTTCCCTTCTTCTCTCTTGTTAGCAAACCCATCTTCTCAAGATTATCGAGTTCACGTTTTACGCCGGAAGCGTCCTTTCTGATGATTCTTGCCAACTCCCTTATATAAAACCCCTCCTCCATATGCTCAAAGAGATAGCTTAAAAGATTGACCCTTGTCTGTGAAGAAAACAATTTGTTTAACAATACTTATCACCCTTGTTGAGAAGTATACAACGACAGTTTATAATTTGTCAACAATTATTAACCAATCTAGATATTAATTATTTTTATCTACCAATATTCTTTGTTTATTTGACTAAAAAAGTAAACAATTAGACTTATGTATGAATATAATTTTATTGTTGGAAAAGAGTCTTAGGAAGTTCTAAGGGAAGTATTTCCAATTTTGTGATGGGAATTTCTGTGAAAATCTGACAATCCTCTATTCCGTCATTCCCGCGCAAGCGGGAATCCAGACGCCGTTCCCGTGAACACGGGAAACCAGAATACAAATGAAATGGATGCCTGATTAAAAACTTCAGGCATGACATATAAAAAAATATAAGATTCCTGCCGGAGTTTATCCCGTACCTTGATACGGGGCAGGAATGACAAGATCAGCTCACAATTTTTATTTGACGAATAAAAAGTCTTTATGATACCCTTTAAAAAGGTGGGCGATTAGCTCAGTGGGAGAGCACTGCCTTCACACGGCAGGGGTCGTTGGTTCAATCCCAACATCGCCTACCATAACTTAATAAAAACATCACTCCCTGAGTTTTTCTTCTTTCTCTTGCTTCGTTTTACATTCTATACAGAGTGTTGTTACAGGTCTTGCCTCAAGACGTTTTATACTAATCTTCTCACCACAGGTCTCACATATACCATAGGTTCCAGATTCGATTTTCTCAAGGGCATCCTCTATCTTCTTTAAGAGTTTCTGTTCACGCCCTCTCAATCTTAGCAGGAAACTTCTATCAGACTCGGCAGTAGCCTGATCCCCGAGATCGGGGAAGGTTAGCTTTTCAGGGGTTAGGGTCTCTACGATCGTCTCACCTGCCTCAGCCAAAAGTACTGCTCTTTGAGTTTCAAGTTTCTTCTTTATAGTTAGGATCTTTTTATCGTCTCTTGATAATCTTTCCTCTTTCTTAGCTTTCACTCTGCCACCTCACATTATTTTAAACCTGTTCCTGACAGGTTTAGGAATTGCATGCTCTGAAAATTTCGAGTATAATAACAAACTGAAATCTTTACAGTCAATAAAAATAATTGGAGTATATTAAATGGATTCTTTATACATGCTGTTCCCTGTTTCAGGTGTTAGAACGTGGTTATTTATTCCACCTCTTATCGCTTTCGTAATATCATTTTTTACCTCTATGGGTGGAATTTCAGGTGCCTTCCTCCTTCTTCCATTCCAGATGAGTTTTCTTAATTTTACGACTCCCTCAGTAAGTTCTACAAATTTTGTTTACAATATTTTTGCCATCCCAAGCGGGGTCTACCGTTATATAAAGGAAGACCGCATGGCCTGGCCTCTCACATGGGTAATTATTTTTGGAACTCTCCCAGGTATTATTATTGGATATTATTTAAGGGTACTCTATCTACCTGATCCAGGTACATTCAAGGTCTTTGTTGGATCCGTCCTCCTTTATGTAGGAATACGCCTTATCTACGAAATTACAGGAAAATACTTCGATAAGAGTGACAAGTCGGATTCTTTCGATGAAAAATTTAATGAAAGAGTAAGGCAATTGAAAGAACAACAAAATACCCGTGTAGTTTCCGGACTTCCTCCAGAAGCAGTAGTTAAAACCATTAAACTTTCCCTTAAAAGAATTGAATACGAGTTCTGGGGAGAAAGATTTTCCTTTAACCCAATATCAATGTTTTTACTTGCCTTGTTTGTTGGAATTATAGGTGGTACATATGGCATTGGTGGAGGTGCTATCATTGCACCTTTCTGTGTGGCAGTATTCCATCTTCCCATCTATACTATTGCAGGTGCTTCGCTAATGGGTACATTCATTACTTCAATTGTAGGAGTAATAGTTTATAGTATTATCCCTTCCAGGGACGGATTGTCCACTTCTCCGGACTGGCTCCTCGGATTTCTTTTCGGAATAGGAGGTTTTGCAGGAATGTATCTTGGTGCAAGATTCCAGAAATTCGTTCCACAGAGATTTATAAAGCTTATCTTAGGCATTATAATCGTTTTCCTCTCTGTACGATATATTTCGCAGTATTTTATAAAATAAAACCCTAATTCTCTCATACGTAAAAGAAATCTTCTTAACCGTGCCTAAAAAGTGTGATTTAATTCAACCAATCGAATCCTTTCGCAACAATCTAAAACCTTTCAATCAAGAGGTATCAATGGAAGAGGGGTAATCTTAAGAAAAACCAAAATTACAATAATGACAGTTGTGTCTATCCATAGTATAATAAATCAAAAGGAGAAAGTCCCGGCAAAGCTGAATCCACAGTGAGGACGGGGCGGAAAGCAGTGGGTCTTAAGGGAGATGGCCGACTTGCCGAAAGATTAAACTCCTTTGTCACGTTCGGCTTTTTTGTTATTTTCACATAAAAGGAGGAGTTCTATGAAAAATCAAAAGTCAAAAGGCTGGAGCCGGAGGGAGTTTCTTGGAGGGCTCGCGCTGACAGGGACGGCCGCAATTCTCGGCTGGCGACCGGAGCTTGGGACGGCTGCCGTGGAACCGCCTCCTGAAACGACGAGGCTGCGAATTTTTAAGGGAAAACCGGCATGCTGGGCGCCCATATACGTGGCCGAGCCGTTGCTGCGCGAAGAAGGGTTCACCGATGTGCAGTATGTATTTGGGCCCCAGTTGGAAGTTGCGAAAATGAGCAGTGAAGGAAAGTTTGACCTGAATGCGGGCTTTTCAGCGAAGTCAATGTACAATTTAGAACATCAACCACATCCGCTCAAATTCCTGTCAGGACTGCATGTGGGGTGCTATGCGCTGATCGGCAGTACACGGACCCGGTCGGTCCGCG
>CAKKSD010000047.1 GCA_919902995.1 Thermodesulfovibrionia bacterium | reverse complement strand
ACTTAGGATACTATTTTATCCTAAGTGTTGCACTTCCTTATTGAACTGGGGATATAAAATTATTGAGAAAGAATTTGAAATCAAGTGTAAGTTTTTGAAAGTATGAGATTTCATAGTTTTCAGTATATCTCTGTTCTAATATGAAATCCAATAGTTCTGAAACAGGCACATAAAACCCATTTTTATTGGACATGTATTCCATACTCTCTTTAAAGTTTTTATCTATGTATCCACTATCGCCAACAAAACCACCTGAAAGATGAGTATAGACAATACATATTCCGTTTTCTTTCTCTAAGCGGTCAATAGTATTTTTATTAATGATTTTATTAAAGGATATAACATCCTGAACATTGGTTGAAGAAAACCAAAAATTTGAGTATTTGAGCTTACTCTTTTCGGTATAGGGAATATAAGGATCATACCTTAGAGTGTTGATATCATTAAAATGGTGTGAGCGGGTATATTTAATGTATTTCTTATGGATATCACCCCAGAAACAAGGGCTATCTACGACCTCACCCTGAGGTTCTTTTTTGTTGTATAGTTTATAAAGGTAATTAAAAGGAAAAGAGAATTTTTTATGTCCCCCGTATATATTATCACTGTTCCTTGAGTGATTGGCGTGTACCTTAGGGTATTCTCCCAGCTTCCTCTTGAATTCTTCGATCCCTTCTAAAATCTCTTCTCTGGTATAGAAACCGCTTCCAACGCTATGGAGTGCGATCTCAAAACCTTTCTGCTTGAGATCAAGGATAAATTTCAGGTAGTCATCATCCTGCAGGGTCTGACCGCTGAAACGGTTGTATCTTTTTACAGTTATAGGCCAGACAGATTTGGTGGTTTTCATGCCAAGGTTGTAAAGTAAATCATATAAAGGCTTGATTTTTCCGATAGTAGCATTATCCGTATCATCAAAGATAGTGAAAGCAAAATTTTTATTGTCCGGGAAATTATATTTGCGCATTACAGACTTCCTCAGGTATAAATCTTACCCTAAAAAAGCATGAAATCAAAGGTTTATTTAACATTTTTATCACAATCTACAACCTTATAATTAGGTGTGAGGATCTCTCTTTTTTTGAATTCGAGCTTATTACTGAAGATGCTCTCGGGTAAATCAAAATCCCTTCCTTCATACTGAATATCAGCCATATTCAGCATAGAGTCCAGAAGGTTATGGGCACTGATCTTTCTGTCCTTGTTTTTAATCAACGCCTCGACTTTTTGGGGATATCTTGTCCTGTACAAGTCAGAGAACCAGATAATAAGAGGCACTTTCACGACGTATTTGGTCACCGCCTTGTTAGCATGCAAAAAGAGGTTCCTATCATCATCAAAGATATCCTCGCCGTGATCAGATAAATAAATGACTGTACTCACAGCCTTGTATGAAGATACGGCCTTAATTACAGAGAATATGAAGTAGTCTGTATAAAGTATTGCATTATCATAGCTATTTATCTTGATTTCCCTTGTCGCCGGATCGTCAACCCTCACGTTTGTCATGCCTTTCATGGACGGCTTAAAGACATCAAATTGAGGAGGATGCCTGAAATCATACCTGTAATGATTGCCGATAGTATGGAGTATAACAAATATTTTATTGGCCTTGCTTTTGGTCAACATATCATTTAAAACCGGTATAAGCTCTTTATCATATTTAAATTTTTCTTCGTTGAACTTCGCCGTGGTTTCATTTATGTAAATAACATTATCAGATTCGTTTACAAAGACCTTGATTGATTTATTATTTATGTCTGCGCTGTTTTGGTTTGATATCCAATACGTCTCAAAGCCTGCACTCTTAAAAAAAGTTATAACGCTCGGCAGGGTAAAGGCAGTTGGAAAATTGTTGACATCAGCCTCTGTCATCAGCAACGGGACTGACGTTCTTGTCTCGGTACTTGAGGAGCATACATCCGTAAAGCTGACCAAGTTATTCATTGAACGTAAATTCGGGTTTGTATCTCTCGGATAATAATTGTTTATCGAGAAGTTGTTATATCTGGCGGTTTCGCCAAGAATTAAGATATATATCTCCTTTTCCTTGACAGCTTCGTTCTTAGCAGCCTTAACAGGTCTATTTTTGAATAATTCCTGACGGTTTATGATAAATTCACGTTCATTAAAGTACTTAACAAAAGTTAAGACCAATCCAAGAGGATAGGTTTTTAAAACCCTGGTCTCAAATTTCTCAAACCTGCGTGAGCTTGTCATTCGTTCAGCATCAGCTTTATTTTTAGGAGGGGTAAAATAAACAATACCTGTGTAGAAACAGAAGAGAACCGAAAGGATTAAGGCTATCCTGAAATTTAATGACTTATTTATCCTGACGGTTAAGTATATATAGAAAATAGTGAGGGGAATTATTAAGACCAGAGATATTGCTCCGGCTGTTTTGACCCCTGATATAAACTCCATGGATTCATTGAAATTGGTTCCTAAAATAGAACCTAATATGCCAACTGTAACAGGATACTTGTAGAGATATAGAAAGAATAAATTTAAAGGGGCGAGCAGGACGAACGGCAGTAGAATAATGAGGTAGAGCCTTAGGTTCCTTGCAAAAAAGAAGATAGGTATTAAAATCAGGCATGTTGAAAGACCGAGAAAACCGAACTGCCTGAAGGTGGATTGTATTTCCTGACCTACAAATATATAATAGATGTTTGGAGAGATGACAATAAGAACAGCTAATGAAATAAAAATGAGGTTTTTGTATTTGCTCATCTGTGATATAATCAAAACAAATTAATTATAACATATAGCTTTTGTAAGTGTCTAATATATAGTTCCAGATGTAAACATTACCTTTTCGATGATAGAAATTATGTATATTAAGAAGACATTCTGTTTTTCTCTCCGTCATTCCTGCAGAAGTCTATGACCCGTGGGTCACGACCCATAGGGCAGGAATCCAGGTAACGTCCATGCGTAAACGGGGAACTATATCAAAGGAACTGGATTCCCGTTTTCACGGGAATGACAATCATAGAATTGAAATGCTTCCGCTACAGAGTGGGTTATAACAGATGGACATTGAGGATACAAGAAAAGGGCAGGTAAAAGAGAGTCTCCAGAAGAAGGATATCCATGAGGGATGGGAAAGTGCTTACCGTACCCCTGAAAATGAGAAGTTCTACGAATTAGCCTTTGACTGGATTATACATAATATCACCCCTCCTGCGGACTCACTGTTTTTAGATGCCGGATGCGGCAATTGTTCCCACTCTATACACCTCGCAAAACGGGGGTTTAAGGTACAGGCTGTTGATTTTTCGGAGAGTGTGCTGGGAATGGCTGAAGAAAATGTTAGGCTTAGGGGATTTACTGAAAGGATTAAGATCCAGCGGGAAGATTTAACAGCCCTTTCCTTTGAGAATGAGACCTTCAGCCATATTTTATGCTGGGGCGTATTAATGCATATTCCCGATGTCGAAAAAGCGATTGGTGAACTCGCACGCGTGCTGAAACCCGGGGGGATACTAATTATTTCAGAAGGTAATATGTATGAACTCCAGTCTATTGTGCTTAATGTTTATCGGTTATTAACGGGAAAAAAGATGGAGGAATTTAAGAGGACACCAACGGGCATAGAGCGATGGAAACAAACACCGGTCGGTTCTCTCTTTGTGAGACAGGCGGATATTGGATGGTTAGTTAAAAGGCTTGAGAAACAGGGACTCGTTGTCAAAAAGCGTATTGCAGGCCAATTCACAGAACTCTACACTAAAGTCTCACATCCTATCTTACAGAAACTTATTCATAGGTTTAACAACTTCTGGTTCAGATACATCAGGATTCCATATTTATCATTCGTAAATATATTAATTCTTCAGAAAATATAGAAAAAGATATACCTCAATGTTACCCTAAACTCGTTTCATGGTCTCATACCTTGTTGTTTTTGTTAGATGCTGAAATAAATTCAGCATGATGAAAAGTAGGATAATGATAAAGATTGGACTTGAACTTTTCGAAGAGTACTGGCCTAAGAAATTAAGGGGGGTAAGGGTAGGACTTCTCACACATCCTGCATCTGTAAACCACAGGCTTGAGCATGCTATTGATCTATTCATTAAATCCAGGAAGATAAAACTTAAAGCCCTCTTTGGTCCTCAGCATGGTATCCGCGGTGAGACGCAGGATAATATGATTGAATGGAAGGGTTTTAAAGACCAAAAAACAGGGATAACTGTATACAGTCTCTATAGTCATACGAGAAAACCCGAACCTTCGATGCTTGATGATATTGATGTGATAGTTGTTGACCTCCAGGATATAGGTTCACGGTACTACACGTTTATATGGACAATGGATCTATGTATGGAGGCATGTGCTGACATGGGTAAAGCGATAGTTATACTCGATAGACCCAATCCTGTTGGTGGTTCAATAACGGAAGGGCCTGTCCTTGATGTGGGATATGCCTCTTTTGTTGCTAGAAGGGCTATACCTGTGCGACATGGTATGACAACAGGTGAGATAGGAAATTATTTAAAGAATGAATTCTACCCTGACCTTGAATTCCATATAATTCCCATGAAAGGATGGAGAAGGAAGATGTGGTTTGATGATACAGATCTTCCCTGGGTTATGCCTTCTCCGAATATGCCTACTCTTGATACAGCGACTGTTTATCCTGGTATGTGTCTTCTGGAGGGTACTAACCTCAGTGAAGGGAGGGGAACTACAAGACCTTTCGAGATATTCGGCGCTCCCTTCATAGATCCGGAATATCTTATAAAAGCACTTAAGACATTCAGGCTCTCTGGCGTAATCTTCAGACCGCTCTTTTTTCAGCCCACCTTTCAGAAATATACAGGCGAGGTATGCGGAGGTGCACAGATCTATATAACTGACAGGGATAAATTTAAGCCATTTAAAACAGGCGTAGCGATATTAAAGGCTGTCCATAACCTTTATCCGGAATATTTCAGATGGAAGGTACCGCCTTACGAATATGAGACCGTAAAGATGCCTATTGATGTACTCGCTGGAAATGACAGGCTAAGAAAGGATATAGAGAAGGGTGAGAGTATCAAATATATGGAAGAATGGTGGGAGGAGGAAAGAAAGAGATTCGAGAAGACGAGAAAAAGGTATTTGATATATGGCTCATGACAGGATGTTGTCATTGCGAGCCGAAGGCGAAGCAATCTCTATATGGAAAAACAATATTACATTTACATAATGACCAACAAAAGAAACACCGTTCCTTACGCAGGAGTTACTAACGATTTAAAGAAAAGAGTATATGAGCATAGAGAAAAGTTAATTAAAAGTTTCACGAAGAAATATAATGTTCGCAAGCTGGTTTATTTTGAAGTTTTTAGAGATATAAAGAGTGCCATCTCAAGAGAGAAAAAGATTAAAGGTGGTTCAAGGGCTAAAAAGATAGAGATAATTAGCAGAATGAATCCTACATGGAAAGATTTGTATGAAGACTTATGAGATTGCTTCGTCCCGATACCTCAGGACTCGCAATGACAAAATAATTGTTTTTCAACAGTTTCGTTATGAACTTAGTATATAGATGAACCGTATAAATGCATTCATTTTATCTGCCGGTCTTGGCGAAAGGCTCATGCCTGTTACAGAACATATACCCAAGCCACTTATCCCAATCCTTGGAAAACCTATTCTTGAAATAGTCCTCGAAAAGGTCTCAGCCCTGCCTGTAAATAAGATCGGAATAAACCTCCACCACAAAAAAGAAGAGATAGAAGACTGGATAGAAAGGTCAGCCTTCAGGGGAAAGGTTGAGATCTTTTTTGAGAATTCTATCCTTGGTACAGGAGGGGCATTGAAAAATGCTGAGGGATTACTGAAAGACCATACCTTCCTCGTCCATAACTCAGACATCCTTTCAGACATAGATTTAGAAAGTATCGTTAAATCTCATCGCTCATCAGGTAATATCGCAACCCTTGCTGTAAAAGATCATTCGGAAATTAATAATGTAATTGTGGGCCGTGATGGGACAATAATGGGTATTGGAAAAAGTGATTCAACTACAACAAGGCAGGTAACATTTACCGGAATCGCTGTCTATTCACCTGAATTCCTGAGTTTATTACCAGAAGGTGAGTCAAGTATTGTGAACGGGTGGCTTAAGGCTATTTCATCAGGAAAAAGGGTAGGGACAGTTGATGTCTCAGATTCCTATCCTCAGGACCCTGTCGTAGACTCGACTCATAGAGTGGATTGGAGAGATATCGGGACACCTGAGACATATTTAAAGGCTGTCTTTAATACACTGAGAAAAGAGGGAGAGACAATTTTTATTCATCCAACTGCCAGGGTATCTGAAAATATTAGTCTTGATGGTTATGTGGCAGTAGAAGAGGAATGTGTGCTGGGCAATGCAGTCTCTCTCAAGAATACTATTATCCTTCCAGGAACAGTGGTAAGTGAAGGTTCATATTATGAAGACTGCATAGTCGGATCCGGATATAGAATAGAAGTCGATCTGTTTCGATCAACAGATAAAATCCTTATAGGTACAGGTGGTTCTGATAGAAATTATTACAGGATGAGAAGGGATAAGGGTTCTGCTGTACTCATGGAATCTCAGGAAAGTGACCCTGACTTTGAAAGGCATATCAAATATACCCTATTATTTGGAAGACATTTCATGCCTGTTCCAAAACTTATAAAAGTGAATCACGATGCAAAAACTGCCCTCTTTGAAGACCTTGGGGACTTGACATTATATAGCTGGCTTAAGTGTCCACGAAAAGAAAGTGAGATTGAATCAATATACAAAAGTGTGATTGAAATCCTGATTATCCTTCATACTAAGGCAACAAAAAATATATCAAGATGCCATTTTATCAAAGACAGATTATTTAATTATGGACATCTTAGATGGGAAACGGATTATTTTATCGAAAGATTTGTAAGAGGGGTAAAGAATATTGAGATTAAAGATAACAATTTCCTCAAAGAAGAATTACACAGATTAGCCTTGAAGGTGGATTCATTTCCTAAGGCTGTCATCCATCGTGATTTTCAGTCTCAGAACGTTATGGTTACAAAGGGTAATATCCCAAGGATAGTAGATTATCAAGGGGCAAGGATAGGGCCACCTGCTTATGACCTGGTATCTCTACTCTGGGACCCCTATTACAGACTTACGAATACATTGAGAGAAAAGCTGATTGATTACTATATATTTAAGAGTGAAGAAAATTGGGAGGCTAAAGCCTCCCCTACCCTGAAGCCCTTTTCGCCAATGGGTAGGGGCGACTTCAGTCGACCATTCAGGAAAACCCTCCTTCCATGCCGCCTCCAGAGACATATGCAGGCCCTCGGTGCCTACGGGTTTCTTTCAATGGTAAAAGGAAAAAGATATTTCCTGAAATATGTGCCAGAGGGGCTGAAGCTTTTAAAAGAAGACATCATACTCTCAAAAATAGAATATCCTAAATTGTATAGGCTTGTAATGGGATTATAAGGGTATATAAATTTCTATTGACTATGTGTATATAGTCTGCCATAATACACATGGAGGTTATAAATATGAGTACCACTATGAAGATGAGAAAACAGTTTATACTTGACATAAGCAAGATCAAAGCTGTCAAAAAAATCACAAAAGCAAAGACGGACACAGAGGCAATAAATAAAGCCCTGGATAACGTGATAGCAAATACTAAAATAGAACGAATGCTTATGTCGATCAAGGGCAAGGGAAATATAAAGGATATATATGGCAGGACCTCCGGTTAAGGTTATTCTCGACACCTCTATATACATTCCCTTCATAAATAAAAGCATCTCTCACCCTATATTTGAATTAAAGTTCGGGAAACCAGTGCTTTATATGAGTGCAGTTGTCATCGAAGAACTCTATGCAGGAGCATTTGATAATACTTCCATAAACATTCTCGACAAGACTTATAACACCCTTGAAGATCTTGGGCGCCTTATAGTTCCGGAGGCAAACGACTGGCAGAGAACAGGAAAGGTTGTCGCAAAACTCGGACAGAAATATGGGTTTGAGGATACATTCCTTTCACGAATAACAAACGATGTATTAATTGCCTTCTCAGCAAGACGAATTGGAGCGATTGTAGTTACTGATAATACAAAGGATTTTCTGAGGATAAAAGAGTTTGTAGACTTTAAGATTTATGGATAGATACCGAACAATTATTCATACTTCCGCAACTCCCTTTCCGAAAGACCGAAATAGTGGCCCACTTCGTGGATAAGGGTCTTCTGTATCTGTTCGATAAGATCTTTTTCAGAGGAACATAGGTCTTCGATATTTTTCTGGAAGAGGATTATCTTGTCGGGTAAGGGATAGGGAATATTAAAGAACCCCTTTTTATCAGGATAGGGGACGCCGCTGTAAACGCCGAGAATCAACTCTCTTTTTGATTTCAGCCGTCTTGTCTCTTCACTGTCAGGTTGGTCTTCTACAATAATTGTAATGTTCTCAAAATATTTCCTGTATCTTTCTGGTAGTGTTTCAAGTGCCTCTTCGGCAAGGCTTTCAAAATGTTCCCTGCTGACCCTGTAGACCATAATCTGATTTTATCAGTTTTCTCATTACTTTCCAAGAGTAAATGCTTATACAGATAACAGAAGTAGCAAATCTTTTGGTGTAACAAATAAATGTCAATCCTGCTCTGTTTGAACAAGATTAAGCCTGAGGCTGGGATTTCGCCTTTTCCGTCATTCCCGCGTAGACGGGAATACAGAGGTTTTATTGTTTTTTAAAGTGAAGCGAATAATCTCTATTTTACATTACTTCAAGATGCTTTAATGGTTTACCCTGAGCCAAAACCGAGACCCTTCGTAGCCTTCCAGGGTGACAAAATCCGAAAGGTTCAGTATAACTGACTGTTTCTGGATTCCTGTCCACAGGATCCTTCGGACTGGAGTTTATCCCGTACCTTGATACGGGGCAGGAATGACCCTCCCTCATAACGCAGAGCTGATTGTTACGATTGCAATACAAGGGTTAATTATATATAATTGACATAAATATCGGGTGATAAGTAAAAAAGAGATTCCGTATGGTTGAGAGGAAGGTTATATATTTCGAGAGGCCGGGTAAGGAAAACACACAGGCCTGCCTCGAGGTTGCAAGAAAGGCTATTTCAGATGTAGGATATAAACATCTTGTTATAGCCTCAACAATGGGTGATACAGGTCTTCTTTTCTCCGAATCCCTGAAAGGTCCCGGGATTAATATTGTTGTAGTTACGCACTCATCAGGCTACAAAGAACCTAATACAATCGAGATGCCTCCTGAGATTAGAAAAAAGATCGAACTTAATGGTGCGAAGGTATATACAGGCTCTATGCTAACCCATTCCATTGAGAAATCTCTGTCATCGAAGTTCAGCGGTATATACCCTGCAATGCTCATTGCCCAGGCATTAAGGCGATTCGGTGAAGGCCCGAAGGTATGCTGTGAGATTGTGATGATGGCTGTTGATGCAGGGTTGATACCTGAAGGTGAGGAGGTCCTTTCTGTTGCAGGGACAGCAAGAGGTGCCGATACTGTAATAGTAATAAAGTCTGCTGCTTCAAAGAGATTCCTCGAACTCGCTGTCCTTGAAATCCTTGCAAAACCCAGGGCATAAAGTTCATATTCGTGTCATTCCGAGCCCTTCGGCTGTTATGCCGATCCACAGGACCCTGCGGGGCGAAGTCGAGGCATCTCATCAGTTGCTCAGGGTAGACTCCGCGAGGAATCTCAATAAACTTATGAGGCCCTTCGCTGACGCTTAGGTGACACTCAAAGGGGATTTTAAACAGCCTGTATAGGTGATTGTTTTAACCATCATAAAAAGGAGGGCTATAGAATGAACTTTTACCGGTGTCTGATATGCGGTGAGACATATATGGGAAAAGACAAACCTTCAAACTGCCCTTTCTGCGGTGCAAAGGAAAAATATATGGTGAGCGCAGCTGACTGGGTTGATGAGAATCTCAGCATAGATAAGCTTTCGGATATTTCAAGAAAAAACCTTGAGAAGGCACTCCAGCTTGAAGCAAATAATGCACCATTTTACAGAGATGCGATGATGAAGTCCAGAAGTATTGAGATACAGGGGATATTTAAATATCTATCAAAGATAGAGGCTGAACATGCCTCTGTTGTAAAAAAGATACTTAAATGTGAACTACCTGAACCTGAAAAGGGGAGAGAGGTTGCAACAGACGATGAGATAGAGAACATTAAAGCATCACACGAAAGGGAGAAGGAGGCAACCGTCTTTTACAGTAAATTCGCTACAGAGGCTGTTGAGCCGAGGGTAAAAAGGGTATTTACTGCCCTCGCAGAAATAGAAACAGATCATATAAAATTAGAGGGCGGGCTCCTGAATAGGAATGCCTTGCCTTGACTTTTTTCCAGCTTCTGATATGTTTTAATTACAGTCCTGTGGTTATTTATACTTCATTTATTAATTAAAGGAGGTGGTGAAAACTTGATATTTTGGATAAATCAAAGGTTTAATTCTCAGTTACCCGACAACTGAACTGTAAGTTTTATCGTTTTTATACCTGAAAATACTACTATTTGTCATTCCCACGAAAGTGGGAATCCAGGAAATACCATCCTGCTGGATTCCTGCTTCCGCAGGAATGACGAAAGCCTTTTTTCAATTTTTTATACAAACATATATTTCAATAACCCTGGTGGCTAAAATGTCACTTTACCCATAATCAATGCAGGTTGGTACGCAATGCTACACCGCTGTCTTTTAAGGGTTGTAAGATTGAAGGTATGATAAAGATAAAAAGAATATATAACCCTGTTTCAAGGGACGACGGCAAGCGGATCCTCGTTGACAGGTTATGGCCAAGGGGGATTAAAAGAGAAGATGCAAAGATTGATGAGTGGTTTAAGGATATCGCACCGAGCGATTCTCTCAGGAAATGGTTTGCCCATGACCAATCTAAATGGGAAGGATTTAAGAAGAGATACAAAGAGGAGCTAAAGGGCAAAGCAGATCTCGTGGAGAGACTGAAAGCCGAGTCAAAGAAGAAGAAAATTACCCTCTTGTTTTCAGCAAGGGATATCGAATACAATAATGCTCTTGTTTTGAAAGAGGTAATAGAAGATAAACAATAGACCTGAGAGGAGGACAGTTGTATGAAAAAGTATGTCCTGGCACTTACTTTATTAGCAATTTTTGGTATTACGACAATTGCCTTTACTGTAGACCATGGCAGGATGCATGAGATGATGATGAGACAGGGGGGGTCGAAAATAGATGAAAGGACTGAACTGAAACTCCCTGCTCCGATGAAGGTGATGCAAAAATCTCAAATGCGCCAGCATCTGGCAACAATTGGCGAGATAACCTCAGCCCTTGCCCAGAATGATTTAAAAAAGGCAGAAGCCATAACAAGGTCAAGGCTTGGATGGACAGAAGAAGAGGAAAAACAATGTTCAATGGTTACTGATATTACAGGAGAGCCGGATTTTTTGAAATACGGTAAGGCAATGCATATGAAGGCAGAGGAGCTATCTAATGCGGCAAAGTCAGGTAACCGTGACAGGGCAATTTATGCATTAGGAGAGTTGATAAATAATTGTAACGCCTGCCATTACAGATTCAGGCATTAATTTATGAGGACGAGTAAACAGATAAAGAAGGAGATCGAAAAACGTTTCGGGTTTTTCCCGCCTTTTTTTGAACCTGCCATGGATACACCTGGTATCCTCGAGAACCTGTGGCAGCAGACACTCTCTGCCTATGTGAATAATCCTATCCCGCCACTCTTTAAGGAGAGACTCTTTGCCTATCTCTCCCGTTTCTGTAGCGTCCCTTACTGTATTGTCTGCCATAGCTGTGCCCTCCGTCCAATGAAAATGCCCGCACAGGATGTCCTTAAGATGCTGGAAGAGCCAGCCCCTGTTATTGAGAATGATATTTCTGAAAAGATAAATCTTCTTGCTGGAGTTAAGTCCCCTCTTTTAAAATGGCCTAAACATAATTCTCTCCTTGAAAATAGTATCTTCACCTGTTCGGTATTTATCTTCATGAGCCCATCTCATCACGGTAGGTGCAGGAGTGAGTTAAGGCGTGTCCTGGGGGTGTTTTACAATCCTCTGATTGAGTTTCTCTCTTACATAAAGACATGCCATCTCTGGGTTGAGGCACATCCAGAACTTTCCTATGAGGCAGACAAAAGGGCAATCGAGAACCTAAAACCATTACTCAAGAAAGAGCCTTTTTTAGAAGAATTCTTCAGGGGCTATAACGATAAAATAAAAATCGAACACGAGAAAAGGGAGGAGAAATTAATAGATAGTATTGCTAATCTTAAGGCGATAGAAAAGACTCTCAGGGAAAGCGAGGAACGTTTCAGAGGCACGTTTGAGCAGGCTGCAGTAGGCATCGCCCATGTGGCGCCAGACGGCAGATGGCTTCGTGTAAATCAAAAAATCTGCGACATCGTTGGATATAACAAAAAGGAACTGCTCAATCTGACCTTTCAGGATATTACACATCCAGATGACCTTAATGCAGACCTTGAATATGTCCGACAGGTGCTTGCTGATGAGATAAAGACCTATTCTATGGAAAAACGCTACTTTCGCAAGGACGGCTCAATTGTATGGATTAATTTGACTGTCTCTCTTGTTCGCGAACCGACAGGAGAGCCGAAGTATCTCATCGCAGTCATAGAGGACATTACCGAACGCAAGCGCGCAGAAAGAGAAAGAGATCTCCTGCAAAACCTCTCCCTATCTATAAGTCAGGCAGAGGATTTGAAATCCGCATTAAACATAACTATCAAGAAAATATGTGATGTTACAGAATGGAGATTCGGTGAGGTATGGGTTCCAAATAGTGAGGGCAAAGCGCTCGAATTTGTCAGTATATTGGATAAATGGGGCAATGATAATGATATAGAGAAGTTCGTTGAATATAGCAAGGGTTTTACCTTTCTGCCCGGAGTTGGACTGCCAGGGAGGGTCTGGCTGACAAAGAAGCCCGAATGGATAAAGGATGTATCTGTAATTGGTGAGGTTTATTTACGTACAAATGCTGCGCTCAATGCCAATTTAAAATCTGGATTTGGTATCCCTATCATCGCAGGTGATCAGGTGATTGCGGTGGTTGTATTTTACATGCATAAGTCGAGTAAGGAAGACAGGCGTTTTGTCAATCTTATATCTTCAGTTTCTTTCCAGATAAGTTCTGTTATAAAGCGTAAGATTGCAGAGGATGCCTTAAAAAAGTACAGTGAGGAACTTGAGGATAAGGTAAAGGAGAGGACTAAAGAGCTTGAGGATATAAACCTTGAACTTCAGGCAATAAATAAAGAACTTCAACTCAGAAAGCAGGAGGCAGAAATTGCAAACAGAACAAAATCTGAATTCCTTGCAAACATGTCCCATGAACTCAGAACCCCTCTTAATTCTGTCTTAGGTTTCTCTGAGATAATGATAGATGGCATGACAGGAGAAATGACAGAAGAGCAAAAAGGGTTTTTGAAAAATATCCATGATAGCGGAAAACACCTCCTTTCACTAATTGATGACATACTTGATCTTTCGAAGGTTGAGGCAGGGAAAGTAGAGCTTGAGCTGAGCAGATTTTCCTTAAAGGAATGTTTTGAAGAAAGTCTTGAAATGTTCAAGGAGAAGTCTATAAAACATAACATAGAACTTAGGGCAGAACTAAAGGAAGATATAGGGGATATCGTTGCCGATAAAAGGAGGATAAAGCAGGTGCTATTTAATCTCCTCGGCAATGCCCTGAAATTCACACCAGATGGAGGCTCGGTCTCCGTGCAGGCACGGAGAGTTCACAAAAGGGATGTCATTGCGAGGAGTCCCGATTCACGGGACGACGAAGCAATCTCTAAAGATGAGATTGCCACGCCGGAGCCTGCCCTGAGCGATAATGCGAGATTGCTTCGCTTCGCTCGCAATGACAAGGGTGAAGGGGCTTGCAATGACAAGAGCGAAGGGGCTCGCAATGACAGTTTAGGAGATTTCATAGAAATC
>CAKKSD010000046.1 GCA_919902995.1 Thermodesulfovibrionia bacterium | reverse complement strand
AGTTTATAGAGTGTCTCGAGAACTACCGAAGGGCCTGTAGAGATCATATCCTCGAGATCTATCTTCTCAAAGACCTTCCTCTTAAAAAGTTTGTAGCCCGATGATACATCCCTGACCTTGACGCCGAGAAGTGTCCTGACATATAATGCGACCAGTGTCGTAAGAATTGTCCTGTAGATGCTCCTGTCATTATCACTTCCACCTTTAATAAACCTTGAGCCAATCACTACATCACAGGAATCAATCTCCCTGAGCATTTCCGGGATATGCCTGGGGTCATGGGAAAAATCCCCATCCATTTCAACGATATAATCTGCCCCCTGTTTGAAACAGTATAGAAACCCGTCTATTCCGGCAAACCCCCTGCCGTGCCTCTTCATCCTCTTAAGAAGATGCACCCTTGGATCTTCACGGGACATCCTCTCTACAATCTCCCATGTGCCGTCAGGTGAATTGTCATCTGCGACCACAACTGAAATGTCCTCTATTCCGAGTTTGAGTATATCCTTTACGAGTGTCTCTATATTCTCTTTCTCATTATATGTAGGTATCATTACAAAGGTTTTCATCTTATCTTTATCTATAAAAAGGATTTTCTCCTATCTTAAATCGAAAAAAGTAATAATCAACGAACCATATTACAGAGAGATACTTAATTTTGTCAATTTATTTTTAAGGAGATTTTTTACTATTTCGTCTGGAAGAGAACACCGAGAATGCGAAGAATCGTCTTTGGATGAATAATCTCTTCTGAAAGGGATACAACCGCTTCACAGGGGGTCCAACAACCACCGCATTTAAAACTGTCCATATCTTCTCTTATCTGCTTTATTATAGGTTGGTCGAGAATCTGTTTTAACGTGTAATCAGATTCCCTGAGATGACCCAATATCTTGTTCCATGCATTGCAGGGATAAACAGCTCCGGCAGGGTCAATAAAAATGGTTGAACGTGTTGCGCGACAGTGCATCAATGGCACATCTGTTTGCATATAGGGGATCGCCATATCGAGGTATAACTGCGGAATAATATATCTTGAGTTCAGCCTCCCCTGTTCTTCCCTAGCATTCTTGACCTGATGTATAGCAGACTTGATTAGGGAATAATCTTTCCTCTTTCTTAAGTCCTTAGCCACAGCAGTATTTCCGTAATAATGTTCTGACACATTTGCCGTCGCCAGTAGAAAATCACCAGCATGAATTTCAGGAACATGTTGTCTGACAGCATCAACCATCTCATTAAATCTTCCGTACGATTCTGAGAGGAGTGTGTATTCAAGAACCACATTGAAACCTGAAGGGAAAGACTTCTGAATCGTCTTTGCACCCTTTAGCACCTCCATAGCCTTATCCCAGGCACCAGGAATCCCGCGGATGCGATCATGTACCTCCGGTGGACCATCAAGGCTGATCGATAAAACATACTCAGGGATGCCGAGATGCAGGATATTTTCTACTGTTTGTAAAACCTTGTCAGGGGATAGTGAGTTAGTCGGTGTATTGATTAAATAAAGACCAGAACAATGTCTTGCAGCTGCCTCGACTATCTGAGATAGGTCATTTCTCAGAAACGGTTCTCCCCCTGTAAAGGTTATCCATCTCAGAAAGGGATTTCTCTGGAAAAAAAGCCTCCATTCATCAAGGGTGAATTCATCGCCTGATTTTCTTTTCCATATATCGCACATGACGCAACGGGACTGGCATTTCCAGGTAAGGATCAGATGGGCTTTATAAGGCAGTTTTCCCCTGTGAATATTCCGCCACAGAATCGTACTGTAGAAACGTGCCATTTTATGCAGGTTATCTATATTATTACCTCTTTCATCATTAACCTTTTTCAGCGTTACTTTATTTGATTCTTCTGCAAAAAGTCAAAAATGCTGTTTTTGTCCTTGCGAGCGAAGCGAAGCAATCTCGTCTTTAAATACACCAATAACTTATAGATTGCTTCGTCGTCCCGATATTTATCGGGACTCCTCGCAATGACATTAAAACGTACTTAGTCAACAGGCTCTTGAGCCTTAAACATCGAACTCTTATTCAATAATCCGACACATGCATCAAAAACATCCGATGCACTGATTGAGGACGCACATTTCATATCTTCACATGACCCTTTATAACAGGGGGCGCATCCCACATCGGCGACAATCTTTATCCCTCTTCCATAAAGATCAAGTTCCTGTGCACATGTTGATGTGAATATCGCAACAGTTGTCACTCCGAGTCCTATTGCGAAATGGAGGGCAAGGGTATCACCTGTCACCAGAAGATCGCACCTTGATACTATTGCGGCAAAATGTGTAAGACTGTGCTTGGTACCCATATTAACAGGCTTTATTTCTGTAAGGTCTAATATCTCTTTATTCCTCACCTCTTCCTCAGGTCCTCCAAAAAGCATAACCTTCGCACCAAGTTTTTCAGAAAGCGTATCTGAAAGTCCTGCAAACCCCTCTATCGTCCAGCGCTTTGTTGCAAATACAAGACCGCTGCCGGTATTAAGACCGATCTTTAAATCACCCTTCTTAATGCCCTTCTCAAGAAGCAGGGAATCCGCATAGGCTAAATCATCCTCATTTAGATTGATAATGTAAGGCTCACCATTATATTTCAATCCCACTGCCTCAAATATGATTTCCTGATAGGTCTTCTCGTTCTTCCTAAATTTCAGGTCATCGGATATGCCAAGCCTGAAGGCATAATCTGCGAAATCGTTGATGGGGCATATCGTCCCGAAGGGACTGATATCGAATCCATATTTCTCCTTTGCCTTTGTTAGCGATGCAAGCAGACATGCCTCAATCGCCTTTTCAAGGTTGATAAGTATATCGAACCCCTCAACCTGAAATCTTAGGGCGATGTCCGGTGAGTATGAAAAAAGTCTGTCTATCATGGGATTTCTACTCAATATCTCAATAGCATCTGTATCTGTCACCCAGGTAATATGACACTGGGAATATTTCTCTTTGAGTGCATGAAGGAGCGGGGTTGTGCGAAGGACATCACCGAGTGCCCCAAATTTGATTATACAGATGCGGACACCCATGGGGCTATAACTCTTACACTCATCGCATTCGAGTTTAAATTTGCAGGGCTTTTCGCCAATAAAATATCTGCAATCAAGATGCATGTTCGTAGACATATAACTCGGCTATAGTCCAGTCAAAGGGATGGGCATAGCTTGTCTGCGTAATCTTTATATACCTCGCCTCGACAGGTTCGAATATAAGTTCTGTCCTTCCGTTTTCCATTTCAAAAAGCGGGTGACCGTTCTTCCATACAAGTGTCCCCATGTTCCTTGGCAGTTTTGCCACCTCTTTCCAGGATACCTTATCCATTGATGTCTCGACAATCACCCCTCTTGGAGCGTCTGATAAAAACCTTCCGAGAGCCATCGAAATACCCGCGATCCTCTGATTCTTTCCCAAATTGAGGGTAAAAAATGCACCCGGCCTCTGTGGAGACTTTGTAGCCCACCTCGATAAGACATCACGGTCAAAGGCATTCCTAACATCTTCGGGACTGTAATTACTCTCAGCAAACCACCCTTCTGGAGAAAGAGGTTCTCCTATTTTTGGTGATACAAAATCATAGAATACTGTATATGGCCCTATTGTCTCCTTTTTGTAACTACCGCCAATTACTCTCAGATTCTCTTCAAAGAGGTCATAAGGAATCCCTAAGGTCGGATGGAATATAAAGGCAACAACACTGGAATTATGGACCTCATCTATATACTTCGGCTTGTATCTCCCTCCATACCTTTCGTCATAGGGTTGGGCGCATATTATCCGCTTCCCTGTTTCATAGGTCATTCTGAATGATATCCAGTAATGGGCATAAGCCCTCGTTATACCCTTAGAATCAAGGAACGCAATTAGTGGCCTGTCATCTGGAAGTTCGAGGGTCTCACTAACCATCTTTGGTGAACCCCAGGCAGCATAAACAAGACCATTTCCGTATAACTGTATAGTTAAGACTATAGCAAGTGCTGCCCCCGCAATAACCCTGCCAGAAAAGATCTTCATGTTTTTCCATACATCATATATCGCAAAAGAAAGAAGAATCGGAATAGCAGAAATGACAGGCAGGATATACCTCACTGCCCAACTGTTTGAACGTTCTCCTCTGCTGAAGATCACAGCACTTATCAAGACAAAGGCAAGAAGCATCTCTGTAGGCCCTATCCTCTTCAGCGATAGCGTGATGAAACCAAGGATGTTCTTCCACCTTGTTATGATTATGTATGAAAAGGCCGCCACATAAATCGCTCCGAGTATCGCTCCAAGGTGCATGGGAAGTTGTAATGTATTCGGATTATCTGCATATGGGGTGACTTTCATACCCAGAAGAACAGGTATAACAGCCTCAAAGAGCATTATCATTTTAAGGAATGTCATGCGGAGACCTACACCCTTTGTTACACTGAAGGTATCGAAATTATGGGTTAAATTATAGAAGATAAGCGGGAGAGAGCCAATTATAAAGAAAAGAGTGAATGCCCAGAACCTCTTCCTTAAAAAAAATATCTTGTCCTGAATAAAAAAGAAAAGAAGTATAAGCCCTATATAGTCAATATAAAGGATGTGTATCCAGAACCCAAACCCTGAAAGAAAACCAAGCATTATATAATACCTCATCCTCTTATCTTCAGGCATAGGCATGTAAATAACCCTGTGTAAAAGCAATATCGCTGAACTCCCCACAAGGACCGTAGAAAGATATTGGTCAGCTGAAACCGTGCTCGTACATATGGAAAGATAGACCGTAGGGATAGAGACAAGGGATGCAGTAATAAGGGAAACACCACGACCATATATTTCATCTGCTATCTTATATGTAACAAGGATAAAGAGTATCCCCACTAAAAGGGGATAGACCCTTATAGAAAAGGGGATAGTCCCGAAGAGGTAGATGAATATAGACTGGAAGAAGGACTCCACTGTCCCCATGTAGGACTGACCCCAGTAGACTACAGGAAACTCGCCATCAAGGATATGCCTTCCCATGAGTCCTGCCCATGCCTCCTCCGATGATACAGGGAGTTTCTCATAGGCACGAAAAAAGAAGACAAGACGGAGGATAACTCCGGTAAGTAAAATCATTGTTAGAAGGACGTTAGATCTGACAAATTCGTAGGCTTTTTTCAGCATATTAGAATTAATAGGGAAATTATGTCTTATCTATCCATTGCTATAGTACGTACCAGTTTCTTTATCGGGTCGAGGAATCTTATCAGCCTCTCACCAAACCTTGAATAGTAAATCTTATACATAATTGCCTTCTTAAGTGATATCTTTCTGTATACCCTGTAAGAAAAATTCCTGTATGCCTTGAGTATATTTTCCCTGCTGAATGTGGGAAGGTTTAATGGTGTATCAGTCCTGCTCACAAATTCCACAGGGGTATCACTGAAATAACCTTTCTCAAGACTGTATCCGTGAAGCTTTGTCCCTGGATACGGATTGAATATATAGCAGACATGGCTGTCAGGATTGATTTCTGCATTAAGCCTCACAGTATCCTCAAACATCTCTTCAGTCTCGCCAGGGAATCCAACTATATTATATGATTTTGTCTTCAGTCCTGCCTCTTTTGCAAGTCTGAATGCCTTTATTATCTGTTCGTTAGTCATCTTCCTGTTAAGGATATTCTGCCTCAACCATTCATTCCCAGACTCTATCCCCATAGCAACCCTTGTGCACCCGGCATCTTTAAGCCAACCGAACATATCCTCAGATGCGGTCTCAACCCTTGTTGTTACCTCAAAGGGAATTCCTACCTCTTTTTTGTATCTCTCACAGAACTTTTTAACAAACTCCTTGTTCAATGTAAAAACATCGTCTGCAAGAAATATGGATCTTACCCTGTATCTTGACAGCACAGATTTTATCTCTGCTATAGAACTCTCTACACTCCTGAATCTCACATATGGACCCTGCTGGAGTTCCCGCAGTGCGTGGTTACTGCAATAAGTACATCTATAGGGACACCCCCTTGATAACATAAAGACAGCCCTGTCGTAATCAGAATCTATAACAGACTGGTAATCGAATATCTCCCTGTCACAGAAAGGAAGACTATCGAGGTTCTGTATAAATTGTCTCATAGGGTTTCTGATTATACCGCCATCACTCTTTATACAGAGGTTTCTTATCTCCCTTAAGTCTTTACCGTTTTCCAGGGAATCTACAAGTTCAAGAATTGCCCCTTCTCCTTCACCAATACATATAGCACTTAACCCTTCAGTCTCTTCAAGGGATCTGGGATTCAATGAAACATGTGGCCCTCCACAAACAGTGAAGATCCCGAAAGGCTCTGTCTCTTTGAATATCTTCTGGATATACCTGAACTGGGAAGAATCAGAGGTGGCAGCAATAAGAGACGGTTTAAAGTCTTCAATCATCTCGATAAGTGGTGCTATATCGAATTTATCGAACATATAATAGAGTTTTGTATCATGCCCCTTTTCCTTGAGGACAGCGGAGAGTATTCCCAGACCGAAATGGTAACTCTTCGCCCCACCCTTTACATTTACATCGCTGTATATGAAAAGGACATTCATTCCTTAATCTCCCTTAAGGAAAGATTATCTCTCCATAAAAAGAAGAGACCCAGAACAGTGACAGGTATGATGCTTACAGCCCACATAACTATCGCAAAACTTTTTGCTGTATAGCTATCAACCCCTAAGAGACCTAATCCTAAGGCACAGGCATAATGGAATGTCCCCACATAGCCGGGTGCAGAAGGGACAGAAACACCAAAGGCAATCGCAACCTGAATAAAAATTACCGCCATTATAGGAAGACCCTTTAAGGAAAATGCGGGTAGCAGGATATAGGCAACAAGGACTGCAAGAAACCATATAATTATGGAATAGATGAAGATTAAAAATATATATCCACCTTTCCCTATTACCCCTAAACCCTCTGCAAAGGACTTCAGTATTCCGAGGAGTTTCTCTGAAAAACGAGGTGGAAGTGGGGAAAAGAGAAACTTTGCCCATTCCAATGCCACGGTTGTATTATATTTAAGGAAAATCATTGCGACGACCCCACCTATGAAGATACCGCTTAACAGCAATGCAGCACCTTTCAGTCTTTCTATGATTTCAACTTCCTTAAAGGGAGGAAAGGCGATAATAAGTAGTATAAAGAGTATCACCATCAGCCCGTCAAAAAACCTTTCTACAATAATGGTGGCGAGGGCAGAGCTCTTGCTTATATTCTCCTTCCTCCCTATCACATAGGCCCTCACGATCTCACCTATCCTCGCAGGGAGGATATTGTTTGCAGCGAAACCTATAACCGTTGCAGAGAAGAGACTCGGTATACCGATATTCCGTATTGGGATAAGAAGGCATCTCCACCTCTCTGCCCTTACAAAGAACATAACAGGCATAAGCATTATGATCGGTATGATATAAAAGTAATTCACGCCTTTCAGTGATCTCCATAGTTCATAGAAATCTACCTTTCTGAAAAAAAGATAGAGAAACACTATACTTATTATTATACCTATCCAGAATTTTGCCTTCATAATCAGTCAACAAACCTGTACTTTACCAATGTCCAGAGTGCAGAAAAACCATCCTTCCATGTGATTTTTTTACCCTCATTAAATTCCCTTCCTGTATAGGAGATTGGGACCTCATATATCCTTATACCTTTCTTCATGACTTTTGCGGTTATCTCAGGCTCAAAATTAAACCTGTTAGACCTGATCCTCAATCCCTTTATGATCTCTGCCTTGAAGAGTTTATAGCATGTCTCCATATCTGAGAGGGTTGTATTGTATAGGATATTTGTTATAAGTGTCAAAAACCTGTTTCCAATCCAGTGCCAGAATAGCATATTCCTTCTTTCTCCTGTAAAACGTGAGCCATAGACCACATCCGCTCTCCCCTTCAATATAGGGGTAAGGAGCTTATTGTAGTCTTCAGGGTCATACTCAAGGTCTGCATCCTGTATGATAACAAAGTCCCCTGTTATGTGTTCGAGGGCAGTCCTTATGGCAGCACCTTTCCCTCGATTCCTCTCGTGATATAAGACTATTACGCCCTTTTCCTCCTCGCCCTTAAGGACCTCCCTCGAACCGTCATTAGAAAAATCATCTACTATAATTATCTCTTTCTCAATATTTCCCATATCCACACCCCTGACCCTGTCGAGGATCTCGCTTATGGTCCCCTTTTCATTATAGACGGAGATGATGATAGAAAGCTTCATATCCACGATCTTTTTACACACCCCCAATCCCTCTTTTTAGAGGGGAGTTTCTAATTTCCCCTCTATTAAGAGGGGATCAAGGGGTGTGTTATTAGAATTTATCAATATATCCCTTAAGTGAATCCCTCAGCCTCTCCCTGCTGAAATCCTTCAGCCTTTCCCTCTGACCCTCAACCACCTTCTCCCTGACTTCCTTATCCCTGACAAGTATATCCACTATCTCGGCTATCTCTTCATATCTCTTCTCATTCACAATTATTCCCGAATCTCCGAGGGTAAAGGGGACTGCTGAAGAATTATAGGCAAGGATCGGCACATCAAAATACATAGCCTCAAGAAGGGGAACACAGAATCCCTCGTGCTCGCTCATACATATATACACATGGGCAACCCTGTAACAGGCATTTAGTTCCTCCTCAGTCACCATCCCGAGGAAATAGACCTCACCGAGACCAAAGCCGTCTGCAAGCTCCTTGAGTGCAAAGGCATAGTTCTCCATATTGATATCTGTCCCTGCGATTAGCAGCCTGCTGTCTGGATTTATCTTATGATTGTAAAAATAAAAGACCTTTATGACGTCTTCTATCCTTTTATTCGGTGCTATCCTTCCCACATGGAAAAGGTTCACCTTTTCATCACCGAAGTGTTTCATGAATCTCTTGCTTGGCCTTTTCTTGTAAGAGAGATCATCAAGAATAATCGGTATTATCCCTGTGACCTTAAAACCCAGGTCTTCAAGTTGGATCCTGTTAAATTCTGAGGATCCCAATGCCATGTCAATGAAGGGAACTAACCCTTTGAGTTCTTCCTTTCCCCTTCTGCAATCTTCATCTATTTTGCTGTTGATACCAAAGAAGAAATGGGATGGGGTTATATTCTGAAAAAGCAGGATCTTTTTATCAGGCAATGTCTTAATGAATTCCGTAAGCTCTGAACCTATTGAGTATTGATAGATGATGAGGTTATCCCTGGAGCTAAGGGACTTATACTCCCTATAATTCCTTGCTGAGCCGAAGAGTTTTTGATGTGTTTCTATCGAGAATAACCCTGTGGCAAAGCCAAGCTCCATCAGAATATCATTAATAACCAATGCATAGTTTGATATTGCATCTCCATAGCTCATGTTGGGAAGAAACTGGTAGATACCCTTAAACATTTCCGAATCTCGATCTATATCCTGCATCTTGAATCTTAAATTTCAAATCTATCAAGATATTCCTTCAATGATTCCCTCAGTCTCTCCCTGCTGAAATCTTCTAATCTTTTCCTCTGACCCTCGATCACCTTTTCCCTGATCTCAGCGTCCCTGACAAGGATATCAACCATCTCTGCAATCTCTTCAAAATTCTTCTCATTGACAAGCATCCCTGCGTCTCCAAGAGTATAAGGAATCCCAGAGGAATTATAGGCAATGATCGGAATACCAAAATACATGGCCTCAAGAAGGGGGACACAGAAGCCCTCATGTTCGCTCATACATATATATAGATGGGCAACCCTGTAACAGGCATTGAGTTCCTCTATGCTTGCGGCGCCAATAAAATAAACTTCTCCGAGACCGAAGCCATCTGAAAGCTCCTTAAGTCCAAAGGCATAGTTCTCCATATTGACATCGCTTCCGACAATGAGGAGTCTACTTGCCGGATTTATCTTATGGTTGTAGAAATAAAAGACCCTTATGACGTCTTCGATCTTTTTATTAGGGGCAATCCTTCCCACATGGAGAAGGTTCACCTTTCCATCATTAAACATTTTCAAGAGTCTCCTATTAGGCTTTCTACTGTAGAAAGAATCATTAAGGACGATAGGCAATACCCCTGTTATCTTAAAGCCTGCCTCCTCAAGTCCCAGTCTATTGAACTCTGAAACTCCCAGGGCAACATCCACAAGTGTTACCAGTCCCTTCAGTTCTTCTCTCCCCTTCCTACAGTCTTCTTCAGCCATTCTGTTAATTCCGAGAAAGAAGTGTGACGGTGTTATATTATGATAGACGATCATCTTTTTATCCGGGAGCGTCTTAAAGAAATCCGTTATTTCAGAACCGATCGAAAAGTGATATATGAGAATATTGTCCTCAGAACTTAAGGATCTGTAATCTTTATAGCTCTGGGCCAGACCAGAAAGTCTCGGGTCCTGATTCATGGAAAAGACACCGGTATTATATCCAAGTTCCTTCAGAATATCCTTGATAACCAGAACATGGTTTGTTATCGCATCACCGTAGGACATATTGGGCAGGATCTGATAGACACCCTTAACCATTTCTCTGCGAGTCATCGGCCAAATCCTTTCAGTGCTTCATCGAATCTCCCGATGACTGCAGGCCAGCTATATATGTCCTGAACATACCTTCTTCCCTGAGAGCCCATCTCCTTTCTTATGTCGGGGTTCTTAAGAAAGTACCATGTGGTCTCAGCAAACTCATAATAATTTCTGAAGTAAAGCCCACCTCCGCTCTCTACCACATGCCACTTGGTAACATCACAGTCTCCATGGACAAGGACAGGTATACCTGTAAGCCATGCCTCCATAATAACTATGGAGAAACTCTCGTTCACTGAGGGCTGACAGACAAAGACCGCCCCTGCTACAGCATCCATCTTATCATTCTCTGACAGAAAGCCTAAGTCTATCACCTCTCCCTTCATATCATGAGGGATTGCTATATCTCCGTCTCCAGCGATTATGAGTTTGAGCCCGATCCCGGTTTCCCTCTTAAGGCGGCAGAAGTAATCGAGCAGAAGCGGCAGGTTTTTACCTCCCTCTTTCCTTCCAAAATATAGGATAAAGTCTCCATTTACCCTGAACTTTTTCCTGAAATGATCGGGATCGTATTCTTTATCTGTTTCATAATCAAAACCCATTCCTACAACTGATATAGTCTTATCTTCAACAGAAAAGAGTCTTCTTGCAAGAATACTTTCAGGCTCACTGTTAAAGATAATTCCCTTAACCTTTTCGAAGGTTATTTTAAAGATAGCGAGCCTCGAATATACCTCGTCATGGAGACATGGTATAAGGAGAGACCTTTCCGGATATATCAGGGAACCCCAGAAAGTACTCCCGAACAGATAGGGGAGAAAGATAAGATAATCGTAATCCTCACCCTTTCTCCAGATATAGTCATAGAGACTATCGCTGTTAACACTCTCCTTTGCCCAGAGCAGTTGTTCGTCTAAGGTAGTAGGGATGCCCTCTTCTATTCTCCGCTGTATCTCAAGAAAAGCCCCTATGTCCCTCCTATTCACCCTGAATCTTCTCACCTTAAGACCGTTGAGCAGGTCAATACCTTCAGGATAATAGTTCTCCCACGTAAAATGGCTTTTTGCACAGGTAGTAAGAATATCTACACTATAAGAATGTTTTGGGAGGTGTTCAGCATATCCTCTCGCAAGTGTCTCGGCACCACCGACTACATCCTCGCCATACCGTGGAACCACAAAGGCTAACCTCATTATTTACCCTTTAAGACCTCCACGTCTTTTTTTAAGTCTTTCAGCTCTTTGAGGATCTCCTTATTGAGGAGGATAAGGTCCCTGTTAAACCCGGCCTGTTGCTTAAATATGGACTTCGTATATACCCTTACAAGAAAACGGATTAACTTCTTTGCGAGGGCAATAAATGGCCCTATAAAGGGCCTATGGGATGTGATCTGAAATTCTTTAGTAATATCCCAGTTTCCGTAAAGATAATGAAATCTCCTGAAGGAATCTTCTATTTCTAAATCAGGAAGGATATCGAGTTTTCTTTTAGATACATTGTTAATCTCTTCTGAACTGTATATCCCTTTTTCTAATTTCTCTGATACCTTCTTTTTTATCTTCTCTTCAAGTCCGAGTAAGGCTGTTTCCCTGTCTTTAAAAATAAATGTATTCATACCTCCATTATCTCGGCTTCCTTATGGGAGAGAATCTCATCTATCTTCTTTATATAGCTATCTGTAAGTTTCTGAATCTCATCCTGGGCTTTCTTGGTATCATCTTCGGAAAGATGTTTCTCCTTCTCTATCTTTTTCACATCTTCATTTCCATCTCTTCTGATATTCCTGACGGATACCCTTGCCTCTTCAGCAGTCTTCCTGGCTACTTTCACAAGTTGTTTTCTCCTCTCCTCTGTCAGTGGTGGTATACTCAGACGTATCACCTTCCCATCATTGACAGGTGTAAGTCCCAGGTCAGATTTAAGAATAGTCTTTTCTATATCTCCGATTATCTTGGGATCCCATGGCTGAATGGTAATAAGCCTGCTTTCCGGAACCCCAAGAGTCGCAACCTGATTCAGAGGTGTAGAAACACTAAAATAATCTATCTGAATGCCATCAAGAAGTGAGAGGGACGCCCTACCTGTCCTAATAGATGAAAATTCCTTCTTAAGCATCTCAATTGTTGTAGACATTCTATCGGAAACTCTTTTCTTTAGCTCTGCATCCATAATCTATATTTTAAATTTTAAATTTCGAATTTTAAATTATTATTTGATAATCGTTCCTATCTTCGCTCCCTTAAGCACCCTTTTTATATTTCCCCTCTTTCTGAGATTGAAGATTATTATGGGTAGCTTATTATCCATGCAGAGAGATATCGCTGTAGCGTCCATTACCTTAAGACCCTTCTTCAAGATATCAATGTAAGTAAGGTTATCGAATTTCTTGGCTTTGGGATTCTTTAAGGGATCATCTGTGTACACCCCATTAACCTTTGTAGCCTTCAGAATTATTCGCGCACCTATCTCTATTGCCCTGAGGGCAGCGGCGGTATCAGTAGTGAAATAGGGGTTTCCTGTCCCTGCTGCAAATATTACGACTCTCTTTTTTTCGAGGTGTCTAATCGCCCTTCTTCTTATATAGGGCTCTGCTAATTCTCTCATTTCTATAGCAGATTGAACCCTTGTTATAATTCCTTCTCTCTCCAATGCATTCTGAAGGGCAAGGGAATTAAGGACTGTTGCAAGCATTCCCATATAATCGGCAGAAGCCCTTTCCATTCCCTTTGCACTTGCCTCTAATCCTCGAAAGATATTCCCTCCTCCAATTACAATGGCTATCTCCACACCGAGTGCCAGTGCCTCTTTAATCTCCTTTGCTATTGTGCTGACAACTTTTTGATCAATACCATAACTCTGATCACCCATAAGGGCCTCTCCACTGAGTTTAAGGAGAACCCTATCATATTTAGCCCTCTTTGTCACAAAAGGAGTCACCGACTATCTCGAACCTTCGCCTAACTGGAGTCTCACAAACCGATTTATCACTATATTTTCCCCAAGCTTTGCAATATTCTGTTTAATCAAATCCTCTATTTTCATCTTTTGTTCAGGGTCTTTAACAAAGATCTGTTCCATAAGGCAGGTCTCATCAAAAAACTTCTCGAGTTTGCCATCCACTATTTTTTCGATTACTGAATCTGGCTTGCCCGACTCCCTGGCCTGCGCCCTGTATATATCTTTTTCCCTGTCAATAACCTCCTCTGGGACATCCTCCCCTTTAAGGTAGATCGGGTTAGCAGCCGCTATATGCATTGACAGGTCTTTAACCAGTTCCTGAAAATCCACTGTTCTCGCAACAAAATCTGTTTCGCAGTTAACCTCAACGAGTACACCTATTCTTCCCATATGGATATAGGAACCTATGATCCCTTCTGTGGCTACACGGGTTGATTTCTTTACGGCGGCAGAAAGCCCCTTCTGCCTGAGAAGGTCGATAGCCTTCTCTATATTCCCACCAGACTCAGTTAAGGCCAATTTACAATCCATAATACCGGCCCCTGTTTTCTCTCTCAGTTCTTTGACTATTTCTGCGGTAACCTCCATCAATCCTGCCTCCTATCAGATTAATTATTTGCAGTCTGCGCCTCTTCTCTCTCTTGAATTTCGATTTCCTTGTCTTCTGTTACTATCGCCCCTGTTACTGTTTTAGAATAGATCTCTTTACCTTCAAGAAAAGCCTCTGCGATTTTAGAGGTTATTAATTTTATCGACCTTATAGCATCATCATTTCCAGGGATCGGGTAGTCAATATTATCAGGATCAGAATTGGTATCCACAATGCCAATCACAGGGATACCTAATCTATTTGCTTCAGCAATAGCTATCTTCTCTTTTCTCGAATCTATCACAAAGACTGCTCCTGGAAGTCGATCCATCTCTTTAATTCCCAAAAGATATTTCTCGAGTCTGTTTCTCTCTTTCTCCAGTTTTGTAACCTCTTTCTTGGTTAACATATCATAGGTCCCATCCTCTTTCATCTTCTCAATCCTCTTCAGCTTATCAATACTCTTCTTGATGGTAGTGTAATTTGTTAACATTCCACCTAACCACCTCTCGTTCACATAATGGGCGCCCGCCCTTTTTGCCTCTTCGGCTATGACATCCTGTGCTTGTTTCTTTGTTCCAACGAGGAGCATCCTCTCTCCCCTGGCAGCCATATCTCTTATAAAAGAATAGGCATCCTTAAACCTATTCAATGTCTTCTGGAGATCAATGATATAGATACCATTTCTCTCTCCAAAGATGTATTTCTTCATCTTTGGATTCCATCTTTTTGCCTGGTGGCCAAAATGTACGCCGGCCTCAAGCAGCTCCTTCATGTTTATCATATTAATTCCTCCTTGGTTTTTCTCTACGAGTCGTAGACCTCCGCCCCTTTCATCTCCTGCCAAGATCCTCTTTCTTCAGGACACCATCAGCAGAATAAAGTCAACGACTTATACGAGGCGTGTGTATTTTTGTCGTGGCAAAATACCATATTTTTGAAATCATTGCAAGAAGAAACTTGACCCAAGAAATCCTATTGTAGCCAATTCGTAATTTAATGTATTATAAAAGTCATTATGAATGAGATCAGACATATCCATAAACTGGTTACTTATCTTCAAAAGAGGGGCAAGTGGAGGGCGGTAGATATTTTGTCTATATCCTTTCTCCTCTTCCTGACCTCTCTTACGCTCCTCTTTAGACAGAGGCTCCCCAGCTGGGACATACTTGTCCCCCTTTACATCTCGCTAACAGTAATCCTTCTGTTCCTAATCTACGCAAATAAAAGACACGGAAGAATCTTTGAGATAATACACGACTTCATCTTTCCTGTTGCAGTGGTGTTCCTTATCTTCGACAGTCTCGGATGGCTTGTACATTATGTTAATCCGATAGATAAAGATCAACTACTGATAGAGATGGATTATTACCTTCTCGGTGTCCACCCAACTGTCTGGCTTGAAAGACTGAACAATCCATGGCTCACAGATTTCCTGCAGGTAGCCTATTCAACATATTATTTTCTGCCTATTCTTCTCGGAATCCTCCTGAAGATTCATCATAAGAAGAATGGGTTTGAACTATCCCTCTTTCTCATAATCCTCTGTTTCTACCTATCATATATAGGATATATCCTTGTGCCTGCTGTGGGACCACGGTTCACACTCGACCACCTCCAGACAGTCAAAATAGAAGGTAACTATGTCACCGATTTTATCAGAAAGACCTTAGATTCGATTGAAGGGGTAAAGAGGGATGCCTTCCCGAGTGGTCATACCGCTGTCGCCCTTGTGGTCCTTTATCTTTCTTACCGTTTCGAGAAAGTGCTGTTTCTTATATTCCTCCCGACTATCACTGCCCTCATCTTTTCCACAGTCTATTGCAGGTACCATTATGTTGTTGATGTCATCGCCGGTATAATTCTCGCAATAATTACGGTATACTTTGGAGAAAAATTATACAAGAGATGGGAAAAGAGAACATATCATTCCATATCCCTGTGAACCACCTTTGGTAGCAGGTTGTGTCGCTCCTTTATATAACGTGAAAGTTCCTCTGCAATGGCAGGTGACCTGTGTCTTCCCCCTGTACATCCAATACCTATGGTGAGATAGGGTCTTGCCTCTTTAATATACTGGGGTATGAGGAAATCGAATAAACCGGTAATATGGGTGAGTAACTTCTTTGTATCATCGTTCTTCAGGACGAACTCATAAACTACATTATCGGTGCCTTTAAATGGTTTAAGCTCGGGGATGAAGTTGGGGTTTGGCAGGAACCGTACATCAAAAAGGAGATCTATATTCGGGGGGACACCGAATTTGTATCCAAAGGAAATAAGTGAGAGAATAATAGGCTGGGTCTCCTCCATTGTGCTGTATACAGATATTATCATCTGCCTAAGCTGATGTGGTGTAAAGGCAGAGGTATCTATTATTCTATCAGAGACATCCCTTACAGGAGAAAGGAGGGTCTTCTCTTCACTTATCGCTCTGGGGAGATCATCCTCCCTGTAAAAGGAACGCATTGGATGAGGCCTTCTGGTCTCTTTGTATCTTCTAATTATAACGCCTTCCTCTGCCTCAAGGAATAAAATCTCAAGGTTATACTGTCTTTTAAGGTCTGACAGTATCTGATTGGCATCTGAGAGGAATTCTTTCTCTCTGATATCCACACTTATCCCGATCCTTACTATATTTTCCCTACCCCTGAGTGTAGAGAGAAGTGGTTCTATTAGTGTAAGGGGAAGATTATCTATGCAGAAGTATCCTCCATCCTCAAGGGCCCTCAGGGCAACAGTCTTCCCTGCACCAGAAAGTCCGCTCAGTATAATTACCTTATCCACCTCTTTTTTCTCCCTTTATTTATCAGTAATTGTCACCCTGAACTCGTTTCTCTATGAGTCGTAGACAGGGTCTCTATTTCATGTCATTCCGAAACAAGTTCGGAATGACATGAAACGTAGGTCTATATTCTCATCTCATATATCCTGTATTTCTTGTATAACCTCGCCCCCAACATCTCTGCTACCCTGTGGACAAGGACATTATCTTCAAGGACCCATGAGAATTCAGCCCTTTTATATTTCCTGTTCCTTGCTGCCTTCCATGCCTCAAGGTAGAAGAGGGCATCAATTCCTTTCTTCCTGTATTCTTTAAGTATCCCGAGGATCAGGATGCGGAGATCGGTTATTTCCCGGGAATACCAGAGTGCCTTTATAATTCCTGACATACCCAACCGACCGTTCAATCTCTTCAAGACCTGGTTAAAATCAGGAAGGGCTAAGAAAAACCCGGCAGGTTTCCGGTCAATTTCAGCGATCAGGGTAAGGTCAGGGATAATCAAAGTCTTTAATCTCTCTGCCATCCAGTCAATCTCTTTCTCGGTCATAGGTATAAAACCCCAGTTTCTACTCCAGGCAGAATTATAAACTCTCTTAAAGGCATCAATCTCATCGTCGAATTTTTTCATGTTTAATGGCCTCACAGATACACCATTGGATCTGGCAAAATCAGCAACTCTCATAATCCTCTCTGGTATTTCATTGGGGATTTCTACCATGTATGCAAAGAGGTCCTTCGCCTTTTTAAGACCATACCTTTCAACAATCTCTATATAATAAGGAGGGTTGTAGGGCATCATAAGGAAGGGGCTTGTATCAAAGCCTTCGACCAGAAAACCGCATTCCTCATTTGTAGAGAAGTTCATCGGCCCCCTCATTATTTCCATTCCTTTATCTTTAAGCCACTCTCTGGTCTTATCTAAAAGTTCCCCGGCAACTGTATTATCGTGAACGGTTTCGAAAAAACCGAAAAACCCTGCTTTCTCATTATGAAATTCCAAATGTTTATAGTTGACTATAGCAACTATCCTTCCTGCAGGGATACCATTCTTTTTTGCGATAAAGAAAGCGGCTTCCGCATGTTCAAAGAAAGGGTTCTTTCTTGAGAAGAGTGCCTTCTGATCGGATATCAGCGGGGGAACCCAGTAAGGGTCTTTTTCATAGATTTTGAAGGGAAGGTTGATGAAGTCTTTAAGGTCACTCTCATCTTCTACTCTTTCGATCGTTATGTCCTTCATACTCCAAACTCATCACTCCGAACTCCAAACTCTCATATTACTCCCAGTCGTTTACCCACTCTCTTAAACGCCTCAAGGACTCTCTCGAGATGTTCTTCTGTATGTGTAGCCATGAAGCTTGTCCTTATCAGTGCCTTTCCATTAGGTACTGCAGGGCTTACTGCCACATTAGCAAAAACCCCCTCTTCATGTAATCCCCTCCCCATCTGAAAGGCCTTCTGATCTTCACCAACTATTACAGGTATGATAGGAGTTTCACTTGGACCTGTATCGAAACCTAAGTTCCTGAATCCTTCCTTCATCTTTCTTGTGTTTTCCCAGAGTCTCGATCTCCTTTCTGGCTCTGCCATTATGATATCAATGGCAGCGCTTACGGCAGCTACAGAAGCGGGTGGGGGACTTGCACTAAAAATCAATGGACGTGAGATATGCTTGATGTAGTGAATAACCTCTTCGCTCGCAGCTATAAAACCTCCGATAGAGGCAAGTGATTTGCTGTATGTTCCCATGATTATATCAACCCTATCCTCAAGGTCAAAATGTTCAGCGGTTCCTCTACCATTTTCACCGAGGACCCCTATGCCATGTGCATCATCTACCATTACACCCGCCTTATATCTTTCCGCAAGATTCACTATTTCAGGAAGGTTAGCTATATCCCCTTCCATGCTGAAGACACCATCTACAACGATAAGCTTACCAATTTCGCCGTTCTGTTTTAAAATCCTCTCAAGGTCCTCCATATCATTATGGCGATATTTCTTTGACTTACCAAAAGATAGCCTACAACCATCAATGATACTTGCATGATCCATCTTATCGATGATAACGACATCATCCTTCCCCACAAGGGCGGAGATCGCGCCGAGATTTGTCTGGAACCCTGTGGAGAATACAAGGGCTGATTCTTTATTCATAAAACGGGCGAGCTTAACTTCTAAATCTTCATGGATATCGAGGGTTCCATTAAGGAAACGGGAGCCCGCACAGCCAGTACCATATTTCTTTATAGCCTCTATAGCTGCCTCCTTCACCTTAGGATGGTTTGTAAGGCCGAGATAGTTATTAGAGCCTATCATTACCATCTTACGGCCTCCAACTATCACCTCCGGGTCCTGGGCAGACTCTATCCTGCGGAAATAAAGATAGACCCCGGCGGCCATAACTTCCTTGGCTGTAGTAAACTTAGCGCATTTCTGAAAGATATCCATAATTACTTCTCCTTAGCAGGGACTTATCATTGCAAGTGAAGTTGTGGTGCTCACAATGACAAAAAATGGTGCGATTAATATTGGTGATTGCGTTCAAATTACAACCAACCATTATCTGTGTACCATGCAGCAGTTCTTCTTATACCATCATCAAGCAAGACCTTCGGTTTAAAATCAAGTTCCTTCTCAGCCCTGCTGTTATTACAGATCCAGTACTTCTGGACTGCCTCTTTGATCTTTTCCCTGTTTATTAGTGGTGGATTACCTGTGATTCTATAAAATCCCTCCGCAAACAAAGCCATTATATATAACAGGTTTTCCGGTATTCTTATTTTAAATGGCTTAACTCCCAGGGCATCAGCGATTTTTTCTGTCACATCCTCTAAAGTATATACTCCCCCGTCAGAAAGGAAGTAGATTCCCTCTCCTTTCTCACCAGCAGAGATGATACCTTCGATGAGGTCATCAACATAGATGATACTTAAAAACCTCTCCCCACCCCAAAATATTATTATACCTTTTTCTATCAATTTAAAAAAGAAATAAATATCCCTGTCACGTGGGCCGTAGACAGCAGGAGGTCTTATTATAACTATTTTAAAAACTCCTTTTTTTCTCAAGACTGTCTCTTCGCCTGAGAGCTTACTTCTCCCATAATCAGATACAGGATGTGGAAGGCTATCTTCATCCATTGGCGTTCCATCAGAACTCGGCCCTGAGGCGGACAGACTGCTCAGGTAAATAAATTTTATAAGATCAGGGTTTTCTTCTGCAGCCCTATTAATTATATTCTCAGTGCCAAGGGAATTCTCCCTGAAATATATCTCGCTGCTTACTGCCTTTGTTACTCCTGCAAGGTGATATATATAATTGAAGCCTCTAACCAGACCCTTAAGTGTATCTTTCTCAGTACAATCACCATAGATAAGTTTAGCATCAAGGTTTTTTATCCACCTGAGGTTACTTGTTCTCCTCACGAGGCATGTTACTTCGTATCCCCTCTTGACAAGCATCTCCACAAGATGACTACCTATAAAACCTGTCGCACCTGTTACTAAAGCCTTCACATCATCCTCTAGATTGAAAGATTTTTATGCGTTTCATGACATCCGAAATGCTTAATTACTTAATTTAGGAATCCATAAAATAATTGGGTGATGATAACAGGGTATAATCTTTCTGTCAAGGATGGTAAGAAAATTTTCCGGAATATCTTCTTAACAGGATTTATTCTAATGCTACATTCAACCAGCAAGTGCAACACTTGAGTTAAAGACCTCAGAGGGTGT
>CAKKSD010000045.1 GCA_919902995.1 Thermodesulfovibrionia bacterium | reverse complement strand
GGTGAGCAATATCACCTGTGCAATAAATGCAACCCATGCGGCCCTGTTATGGGTGAGATAAAGGGCAAATAGGGCTATAAGGTCAACGATAGACATAAAAAACTTTTCCTTTATACTATTGGATAGACCATAGAGAATAAAGACCACAGGAACAGCCAGTATAAGATAGACCCCTAAGTCTACTGTTAATGAATTTATTTTGACCATTTCTGTTAAAGACCGATTTTCTCTTTGCAAAAACTCTATGATACCATAAAAACTCATTGTAAATACCCCTAATGTTAGGGTCTTTATCAAATCTTTAATCTTCTCTTCATCCCTGAGGTTATTTATAACCAGATAAAAGAGCAAAAAATATGTCGCCATCTCTCCCCTTATTTCATTAATACTGTATCTCAGATTCGTTGCAGTTAAAAGAGAAATAAGCCCCCAAAGAAAAAATGCGGCTATAGGAAGATCAAGAGGGGTTCCCGAGAAGAGTAATTTCCTTTTAATAACCATTTTTACTATCCATAATAATACCGGGAAAAGGATACAAAAAGATCTTATCGAGGCAGTATGCCTGAAGGGAAGTATAAAGATAAGGACGTTCAGGGATAATTCTATCCCCAGGTCGCAGTATTGAATTACATTATCCTTCTTCCCTATAGGTCGGGTCTTCGACAAGATTTTACTCCGATCTTTTTGTCCACTGCATTAAGAACATCCCCGACAGTAACAGAGTTAGGACTATTCCCTCTTTTCAGAACTATATGACCCTCTCCCCAGGGGTGCCATACATCCGGATCTGCCTTATCAAAGATTGCGATAGTCGGTGTCTTCAGGGCTGCTGCGATATGCATTGCTCCTCCCTGAAGGGTTATAAGGAGGTCGCACTTCTGAAGAAAAGCAGCGAATGATTTAATCCCCCTTGATTCAAAGATGATGGGACGGTTCTTTATTTTTGAAAGTATCTCATCTCCAATGGATGCCTCCTTTGGAGGCCAGTTAAGGACAAGATCCACATCCTCTCTTTCCGCCAATGAGTCAGAAAGAGATATATAATTTACAGGGTCCCACCACCTTCCTTCTCCAACTCTTCCGCTTATATGAAGGCATACAAGCTTCTTTTCTTTCTTCAGTTTATTTCTTTCAAGAAATTCCCTTACCTTTTTTTTCTCCTCTTCAGGGACAAAGAAAAAAATATCTTTCTTTTCTATATCTACTTTTATCTTTCTGAGGATATTTAAAGACCTTATAATTTCATGGGTTTTGTCTGGGTTTTCATCGGCATATATATTGTAACAAAAAGAGAGGTATTTCCTCTTCTTCGGGTAATGGCCCAGCCTCATTGGTGCACCACTCGCGAATACTAACCTCCCCTGTGAAGGAGAAAAGACGCTCCTTATACCTATCGCCAAATCAAACTTGCCCTTCCTGATTTTTTTAATAACCTTATATTGCCTCCACCATGCGAGTAATTTACTGCCATCAGAGTGTTTTGCCTTCTGATAACTATATATCTTATCAAGATGGGGATTACCATCTATAGCACCTCTTGCGTACTCGGCAACGAGAATCGCGATATAGGCATCGGGGTAGTGTTTCCTGAGCGCTTCAATTGCAGGTGTTGTAAGTACCACATCTCCTATATTGTCATTTCTCACAATCAAAATCCTCTTTATCTTGTCAAAATCTAAAGGATTCTCTGAAGTAACCATAATCACATATCTCTATCATTTTCTTAACTGTATTCTCTATGGTGAATTTCTCTGCCTTTTTCCTGGCATCTCTTCCGAAAGACTCCCTTAAATCTTGGAACATTAAGAAGCTTATTTTAGATGCGATTTCATTTACATCTGAATGGCTTTCAACAATAAATCCATCCTTACCATTTTCAATAATTTCTGATACCCCATTATTTTTTGTTGTAATCACGGGGATGCCGCTCGCCATCGCCTCAAGACAGGCGTTACTGAACGGATCATATATGGAGGGTAAAATAAAAACATCCGAAGCCGCATAAAACTTTTCTATTTCAGTAGTAATACCTGCAAAGATCAGGTTCTCTTCTATACCTAACCTTCTGGCCATGTTCCTATAGTATGTAAAATCCCCTTTTCCAACCACTAATACCTTGTATCTTGTATCTTGCATCCTGCATCCTTTTTCCAGAAGGCTTACCCCCTCAAAAAGAAACTTCAAACCCTTTCTTTCAAATCCGGAACCAACAAAGAGTATGACTATATCATTTTCTCCTATCCTGTAATTCCTTCTGACCTCTTCCCTGTGAATATCCCTGTTTGACGGTTTAAAACGATTAAGATCAACCCCATTATAAACTACCGTGATCTTCTCATCAGGCGTCCTGTAATGCCTCACAATATCATCTCTGCCTTTAAACGAGTTGGCAATTATCTTCCTGCATCCGTTCCCCTGATAGATCCTCTTCTCGAGATAGAGGATTGTTCTATGAAAGGGATTAATAATTGTTAAAAATATCTTAAGCGGAGATTCTATAACTTTCCTTTTCTCAAGCCATTCCCTGTGGCATCCATCTCCTGCCCTGTAAATATCCTGATATAGAATACGATCAAAACTTAATATAATATCGAATTTATCCTTTTTTATCAAGAAATAAGAACATATTGTGAAGCTTAGGATTTTAAGGAAGGAACTTAGTTTAATAACCGGCACTTTATGGAAGATAAAGGGTCCTGAAACTGTTTCAGGATTGCTTCCCTTCCACCAATTTGAAAAAATATGGACTTCATGCCCATGTCTTACGAGTTCATCTCCAACAAGGCTAAGATAATTTTCAGCGCCACCATAAGGAACATATCTCATTCTGATAAAAGCTATCTTCATTTTTAAACCAAAAAACACAAGAATACTGTATAATGTCATGCTGAACTTGGTTCAGCATCTCTTAAGAATTTCTATTTTGAGACACTGAAACAACCCATGAAACAAGTTCAGGGCAAGGTTCAGGGTGACAGTTTTGTTAAGTTATCCATCCCCTTCTTTTCATCTCCTCAATAGCTCCAATAACATCCTCTATACCAGTTGCCTTCATACATGATACATGGGAACAATCGTAAACCTTGCAGGGGCTACAATTAATCTCTTTTTTCAAGACTATATTTTTCTCACCTGTAGGTCCAGTAGATGACGGGTCAGTAGGGCCAAAGATCGCTATGGTAGGAGTTCCGACAGCCTGGGCAATGTGCATCGGGCCGCTATCGGATGTTATAAAAAAACTGCATCTCTTTATTAAAGCAGCTGATTCCCTTATACTCAACTTGCCTGCTGCAATAAGAGGTTTTACACTGATTTTTCCGAACATCTCTTTTGCAAAAGGTCTCTCCTTATTGCCACCGAATATAATCGTCCTATAGTTATACCTCTTTAAAAGGAGATTGCACGATGAGACAACATATTCTTCCGGCCACCACTTGTACCTCTTTGCACCAAAAGGGTGTATCCCGACTATCCCTTCTTCTGAAAGTCCTTCATCCCTTAACATCCTGTCGGCCTTTGTCTCCTCCTCTTCTGAAAGAAATATTTCAGGTTTTCTACCAACAGCTTTTACACCGATTGTCTCAAGCGCCTTTAACTTTATATCAACAATATGGAGGCCATTAATCTTTTTTCTTGCAGGTAAATTAAAGAGAAAGGAGAGCCTGCTCTCATGCCAGCCTATCCTCACAGGTGCACCTGAAAGGTAAGAGAATGGACCTGCCTCCGGATCGTTTGAATCGAGGACTATTGATAGATCGACCCTTTCCTTTCTTAATCCTTTAATAATCCCAGGTAGCCTGAAGAAAAATGGGAGACTTATCCTTCCAGAATAGTCTATGATCCTATTTATATTTGGGTTATTGAGTAGAATCTCTTTAGCTATTGGACTCACGAAGGAAGTAATTCTTGCCTCAGGAAACACCTCCCTTAAAACCCTAATGGCAGGGGTAGAAAGAAGGGTGTCTCCCATGGCAGTGGTATTAAGCAACAGGATATGGGAGATATCCTTAATATTATAGGATTGCCTCCTTCCATCGAAATATTTAGCTATTCTGAACCCTCCTTTAAGGAAGTAAAGGAAAACCCTGTTAGGCATTATGTCTGCTCTCTATTTAGTCTGAAAATCAGGCACGGTATCATTTCTCTATTACCGAAAAAAGTTCTTTGATTCTCATTTCATATGTATGTTTCGAGGAAACCTCTGTATGCAGTCTCTGAGAAATATCTTTCCTCTCTTCTTTATTATCAAGATAGTAAGCTAAAAGATCCATCATTTCCTCTTTAGTGTCAAAAGTTACATATTTTGAATCAAAAAGCGAAGTCATCTCTTCCTTAAAGTCTGTAATGGTAAAAGCGTTGCAGGCAGGGGCTTCAAATATACGAGGGTTCAATCCGTAATTAAATTTCCCGTACCATGAATGTATATTTAAAACTATCTTGGCTCCGTTATATATCTTTACCATTTCTTCAGGAGTGAAATACTTTCCCTTGATAAACTTTCTCAGTGGTGAGGAAGGATCAAGTTTCTTCGCCCATGGTCCCCAGATAGAAAGGTTAAATCTCTTTATGACCTCTAATAAAAAATTTTCCCTTGATAAATTCCAGTCACCTGCAAAACATATATCGCTCTGATACTTTTTAAGCTCATCAAAAGTAAGGTTTAGTTTCCTGTGGATAGGAGGGTAACAAGCCGTCGGCAGGAAATAGATCTTCTTAATTCCCATGGCTTTATATTTTTCGACTGATCCCTTAGCATTTGTAAAAAAATAATCGTAAAAGGGTGCGATCTTTACAGACTGCTCAAATTGGAATGGATCATTCAGCCACCAGCATATCCTTAATAGTCCCATCTGCCTGAGATCTTTGTATGTCTCTGGATAAATGTCAAAACCATAGAGAGAAAAGAAAATATCTGGCTTTTTGTTCCTCGCAAGTCTGAGTATTCTTCTATTGACCAGAGATTTATATCCCCCTGAAAAGGGGTATAACAGTATATCGGTTTTTTTCCTTCCGCCGAGGTCTACCTTTTCTACCTCCCATCCTAACCTGATGAGGGTCTCATAGATATACACTCCCATCGGAACAGTCCTTAAATGCTCCGGAATAGCAAGAAGTATTCTCATCCGAAGGATCCTGTGGATAGGATTTCTTTATATAAATCCTCAATCCTATCGAGCATTCCTTCAAGGCTGAACCTTGAGGCAACAAGCCTCCTGCCTGTTTTTCCCATGGCTACCCTCACCGTATCATCCTTAAGAATGGACATTATCTTATCAGCCAGTGCAGATGGATTCTTTGGCGGGACTAAATAACCTGTCTCCCCATTTATTATTACCTCAGAAACAGAACCCACATTGGTTGTAATAATAGGTTTTTCCATAGCCATTGCCTGAATAATTGCCTGGGGAAGACCTTCATTTGCGTAAGATGATAGAACCAATACATCAAGGGATGCCATCACCTGGGGCATATCATCCATCTGTCCTGTCATGATGATAGAATCATGCAAGCCTTTTTCTTTAATATAGTCACTCACAATCTCCTTTCTTGGACCGTCCCCGACTATAAAGAATCTCGCCCCTGGAAACTCTTTCAGTACCATACCTGCAGCATCAATAAAGTACTCATGTCCTTTCCAGCTTCTTATAACAGCCACCATGCCGATTGCAGGAACATCTGCTGAAACACCCCATTCACTCCTCAATGTCCCGTCAATTCTCTCTGGGTCAAAGAGGTCGATATTAACACCTGTTGGGATAGATATTATCTTTTTACCATCAAACCTATTATCAATTATCATCTGATTCCTTATAGACTCTCCTGTTGTAATAACTCTGTGGGGAAGTATTTCATATAGAAATCTGCTCAGGAGTCCCTTTGATATTGTTGTCGAGAGATGTCTTGTCCTTAATATTACAGGTCTTTTTTTAGAAAGCCTCCCTGCAATCGACCCAAGCCAGCTATCCCTTGAGCTGTGGGTATTCAAAATGTCAACACCATAATCATCAATAATACTTCTTAATTTGAGAACTGCTGAAAGGTATGAAATCTTACTTATAGGAAGGGTGATAACCTGAAGTCCCGACTCCTTTGCTTTTATAGAGAGTCCGCTCTCTGACTGACATGCAATTATTAACCTGTGTCCTCTTCCTGCAAGACCCTTCGCCTCCTCAAGGATCCTTATCTCCTGTCCCCCCCAACCAAGTGAAGATTCGGAATGTAGTATTGTTAGATTACGATTCAGTATTTCCCCTACCATTATTCGTTAACCTTGATGATCCCCCTAATTTAAATATAATACCCCTTCTGTCCGAACAGTTTTAGCTACATATCTTTTCGAATACTTAATACGGTAGTCCATTCAAAAAATCAGCGAGTCTCTTTGCAATCACCTGGACTGAGAAACATTTTTCTGCTTTTAACCGTGCATTACATCCCATTCTCATTCTCAATTCTTTATTCTCTATTAAGTTACATAAGGCATCATAAAATCCCTCTTGTGATGAAACAACAAAACCTTCTTTACCGTTTTCAACAATCTCATTGTTACACCCTACATCAGAGCATACAGGAGGGACGGCAGCAGCCATGTACTGTAATGCCTTATAACCACATTTTCCTTCTGTCCACTTGTTATTGGGCAAAGGCATAATGCCAATATCGAACGAGGCTATTTCCTTTTCCTGCGTTTCAAGCTTCCATGTAATATATTTTGTTTTAACTGCTGGAATCGAAATTGTGTCATTACTGATTATATTTAATTGTATTTTATAATTCTTTGATAATCTCTGAAACACAGGAGACAGCATTTTTAGATGATGGAGATTACCCTTGTTACCTATCCATCCAATAATCACTTTATCTGATAACTCTGTATAGGACTTCACCGGGTTATTGCGCGTCTCCACAGCAGAGGGAACAATAACAATATTTTTATTGAATTGCCTTGTATAATCAGCAAGCAGTCTGTTTCCAGCAACAACATGATCCACATTTTTTACGAGATGCCTAAATTTAAAGCACCTTGTTTTGCTTTCTAAAGTCTCGTGTGTATCATCTCTGTAATAAATTGCATCGTCAAAATCAAAAATTAGCTTTTTTGCAAGTCTTTTGTAGACCTCATTTTCTATCGGTGAAAGCAATTTCTTTTGGAGATATACAATATCAAATAGTTTGAGTTTCCTTAGAATTTTTATTTTTTCAGGAATTTTGCTGGGGTATCCTATCGCATCCGGAAATATTTTATATTGCTTCAACTCTGGCAAAAGGTTTAAGACTCTAATACGGCTGCTCGGCAGATATTCATCCTGATATATAAATAATATCCTTTTCATACCTCCGTCATCTTTGCCTTCTGGCTTTTTGTGATGTTGCGACTCTCTTTCATATTTTTTAAGATACTGCTACCAGCCTTCCCCCTTTTTCTATCTATGATCTCGGATATCTTGTCTTCCAGAAAAGGAATAACATCTTTCACGGTTATCGCTTCAAGGCATTCACTCCTCTTCGAATCATTACATCCCGCCTTTCCACAAGGCATACAGGGCATATCCTTTTTTATGATGTTATGACCTTCACCCCATGGACCCCAGTTATGTTCCCCTGATGGCCCGAAGAAGGCTATAACAGGTGTCTTCAGTGCCGCTGCCATATGCATGGGTGCAGAATCAATACCTATAAAGAGATCAGCTCTATCAATAAGTGCCGCCAGTTGTTTGAGAGTTAAAGTTCCCAGAATACTGATAGGTCTTGTTTCCATTGCTCCTATTATCTTCTCTGCTTTTTCTATTTCACGGATATCCGGGCCAGATGTAATTATAACCTTTGTGCTACTTTTCCTTTCGATATAATCTGCAACCTTTGCATTCCCATCATCAGTCCAGCATTTAAAAAGCCATCTCGATGTTGGATGGATCAGCACTATTATGTCATCCTCATCGATTTCATTCTCTTTTAAAATCCTTTCAATAAATTCTACGTCCTCAGGTAAATAGTAAAGCTCCAGTCCTCTTTTCCTATTACTTACACCTAATAGGTTTACCAATTCCATATCCCTATCGACTATATGTTTTGAGTTATCCATTGAAATTCTATGGGTAAGGGTATACTCCCTTCCTATAAAACCTTTTCCCTCTGGATCGAAACCGATTCTCAACTTTGCACCAGATATAAGACCATATATCGCCTCCCTATCACCAAAGCCAAATTCAATAATAAGGTCGAATTTTTTCTTTCTGATCTCAAAGGCGAAACTGATCTCTTTAATAATCCTTTGAGTAAGTGTATTCTCTCTGAACCTATTGAATATGATCACCTCATCTATCTTCGGATTGGCAGTGACCATTTCTTCTGTCCCCTTCATTACCAGCATTGAGATATGGGCATTAGGAAACCTCTCCCTGAGGGCCGAAATCGCTGGTGTAGCCATAAGGACATCGCCTATATGCTTGAGTTTTATAATGAGGATCCTTGGCGATTCAGTTTTAAGAGCTATGGTTTTCATATAATATTTTCCACCCTTATTGTCATTCCTGCGAAGCTTGTCCCAGCAGGTTTTAAGCAGGGAGCAGGAATCCAGTCGCAATTTGTAAATATATCCTTTCTGGATTCCCGCTTTTGCGGGAATGACAGCTTAAGAAATCTTTCTCATTTCCCAGAGTTTCGCATACTTCAAAAAGGTATAATATGAATAGAGGACAGAAATGAGAAGACCGTATATCCCTTCTCTAAATCCCTGTTTAAGTATGTACATCCTGAAGAATGTAAGTATCGGCCGGAACAGAATATTTCTGGGGCCCGATCTTCTTCCCTCACCGACCATTTCCATTGCAGCTAATGTTGAGTATCTATCCATCCTCTGTATATATTCACTAAGGTTTCTGTATGTATAATGTTCTAAGTGATTCTTTAGTTTTGCTGTCTTTCCATTTATCCTTACCGATTCGTGAACCTCCCTCTGTTCAAACCTTCCCTTATCCTTTCTGAAAAGCCTGATAGAGTAATCCGGGTACCAGCCTCCATACCTTATCCATCTACCCAAGAAATAACTTTTTCTCGGTATATAATAACCATCAACACCGAGATCTTTATCAAGAATCTCTTTTATCTCTTTCGTAAGTCTTTCTGATACTCTTTCATCGGCATCAAGGATCAATATCCAGGGATTGGTTGTTACATTTATTGCATAGTTTTTCTGATTACTGTATCCTGACCATTCATGTTGAAAAACCTTATTGGTATACTGGCGGCAAATATCTAAGGTTTTATCTGTACTGAAGGAATCAACAACAACAATTTCATCTGCCCATTTAACACTCTCTAAACAGTCCTTTATCTCTTCCTCTTCGTTATAGGTAATGATCGCTACAGATAACCTTGACATCATTACCCCAGAAGAACCATTTTTACTGTTAAAAGAAGTATACCTCCCAATATACCAAACCAGGTTATATGCTCTCTGTGCTTTATAACGAGAGACCAGTTAAAGGATCTTCCATTGCTTTTCCATTGCCAGGGTTTGGGGAAGAACCTTGGGACGGATGACATATATACCGAGAACTCTTGTCCAAAGCTCTGCTGAAGCCTTTTTTCTTCTTCAACCACAGTAGCTTGATAAATAAATGCAAAAAGCAGTAAAAAAAGTAACAGAATTATCGGCTGATTGACAATTATTGCAAATCCCAACCCTAGTAAAAAGTTTCCTATATACATTGGGTTCCTGGTAACCGAATAAGGTCCACTCATACTTAGAGAAGAGTTTTTCTCTAAGTATCCAGAAGACAAAATCCTAAAGAATTCACCAAGGACTATAGCTGGAGCGCCTATAAGAATTGAACGGGTTGTTGGCCTCGAAAAAAGGATGAAGATCAGTCCCAGGGCAAAACTGGTCGCAATACGATTATGGCTAATAAAATGCCGAAGCCAATAAATAAAACTCATAACCTGATCGCCTCATCGATGAGCATTACTGGGATGTCATCCTTTATAGGATACATCAATCTGCAGACATCGCAGACGAGGCCATCACCTTTTTCATTCAGATATATACTCCCCTTACATTTAGGACAGGCGAGGATTTCAAGAAGTTCCTTATCTATCGCCAAAATATCACCTCCTTTAAAAACAACAGAGACTAACTTATAAGTATAGCCTTTACCGGCCCTATTTTTTAACCTTTATATAGATTGATCATTCTTTTTGCCGACATCAATACTTCTCCAACATCTATAGAATCCATACATCTCATTTCTTCACATCTCTTCTTGAAACAGGGTCTGCAGTCTACATCCCCTGTTATTACTGTATGTCCTTCACCGTAAGGTCCTGTTCTTCTCGGGTCTGTAGGCCCGAATATAGCTATTATCGGGGTACCAACTGCGGCTGCTATATGCATTGGACCTGTATCATTAGTAACAAGCAGATCAACATACTTAAGCAGTGCCACAAGTTCTTTAAGGTCAGTTTTTCCTGCTGTAATTATAGGTTCCTTCTCCATTCTAGAAGCTATCATTTCTGCCTTTTCCCTATCCTTAGGTCCCCCCAGTAAAACAACCTTATAACCCTCTTTATGGAGAAGATTGCCAAGTTTTATGTATCTATCAAATCCCCATCTCTTTGTCTGCCATCCTCCGAAGGGATTGAAGGCGATATAGGTGTCCTCCTTATTGAAACCTAAGAGTGACCTCATTCTGTCCTTTTCTTTCTCAGTAACAATTATCGGAAATTCGATTTCCTCAACAGATCCCCCTAAATCCTTTATTAGAGAAAGGTTTCTTGAAACTGCATGGTTATTATTCTCAGGATAGCCAAGCCTCTTTGTGTAAAAGATGGAACTTAATTCCCTGGAGTATCTTAATCCTATCCTTTCTTTGGAACCAGAAAGAAGACTTATCATACCGCTTCTGAAAAGACCCTGAAGATCGAATACAATATTAAATCCGATAGACCTTATTGTCCTCACCATCCTGATGAAACTCTGAATCCCTTTTATAGGGTTATCCCTCCATAAAGCCCTGTCAAAGGAAATGATGCCATCCAGATAAGGGTTACCCTCGAGTATCTTTTCGAATCCACGATTTACAAGCCAGTAGAATTCAGCCCCGGGATAGAGTCTATTGATAGTCCTAAGAAAGGGGAGAGTATGAACTATATCTCCTATTGAGCTTGGTTTTATTATTAAGATCCTTTGAACCTTATTCACGATAAATATTAAAATCATAAGGCTGAAAGCTATCAGCTGTCAGCTTGTCTATCCTTCAATATCCACTTCACTGCCTCAAGGAGATTATCTGCCACATAATCAGGTTTTACTGTGAACTGTGAACTGTGAACTGTGAACTTGTTTAGCTCCTCCATCCCGTATCCTGTCCTTACCATCACCCCTTTTACCCCTGCCCTGCAGGCAAACTCTATATCAATAGCCTTGTCTCCTACCATGTATGATCTTTTGAGGTCAATATCCATCTCATCCGAAGCCTTCTTTAACATCCCCATATTTGGTTTTCTGCAATTGCAGTTATCCTCTGGTAGGTGAGGACAGTAATAAATTCCATCAAGAAAGGCGCCTTCTTTTTTCAACATCCCTTCCATTTTTTCATGAACCTTTTTAACAAAGTCTTCTGTGAAGAACCCTCTTCCCACCCCTGATTGATTAGTAACGACTACAGACTTCATCCCACTTTTGTTGATTATTTCTATTGCCTTGGCACTACCGTCTATAAGGCGGAGCTTCGAGAGATCATCTAAAAATTCAACCTCTTCGCAGATAGTTCCATCCCTGTCAATGAATACCGCTTCATAAGACATAAAATCGTCCTGTCTATGAAGATTTATACCATATTTAGTTAAGAAACTCAATGGTTTAATCACTGGTGAGGTAGGATATTATAGCGTGTTGTGGTTGAGTTGTGGCGTCCTCATTTATTGAGGACGTAAAATATAATCTCCGTTGGAGGTAAAACCCAACGCTACTTTCACTGCTCAGGGGTGATATCGATGGTAAACCTCTGGAAGACCTCTCCGCCATGCCTTAATGACAGAGGGGATAGATGCTGATTTAATAAATTTGATATAGCATTCAAATCTTTGCATGCTCTCTTTTAATCTCTATGTTTTCAGCATCTTTCTCGGTATATTCTTCCACGATAGGTTTTAAAATCTTCTCTACAGGATAATTATCAGGGTTAAGTATTTCAACCCCTATTAGGTTTCCAGCCTCATCCAGGTCAATGTTGAGATTTTCATTAATCTCGATTGTTCTACCACGCTCTTTCTCCTGAAGTCTAATATAAAGAGCCTTTGCATAACGATCATATTCTATCTTCATGTGTCCTCCTATTGATTACGGTCAACAATTGTTATAATCTCATACCCTGACAGACTTCTCTTAAAAACAATCTTTAACAATTTATTACCCAATGCCTTTATTGCAACCTCCCTTCCATTGTCCTGAAGGTAATGGCTGTCAGGATTTTCTATGCAATCAATAATCTCAAAGATTGTGGCCTCTATCTTTCTGTTTCGGTTCTTTGCATGCCTCGTAAGGGTAACCTTCATGTCATCTTAATTCCAGGCCTCTATGCGGTAGAATAGCAGGAAGATTAATAGAAGTCAAAGGGCTTTTTATTTCCTTATCTTCTGCTCTGGGAATATCTCAAAGGTAAGACTCTGAACCGATTCTCCACCATGTCCATCTGTTACAGACACCGTAATAATAGACCTACCTCTAAAATTAGCAGGTACATTCCAGTGAATCAGTCCTGTAGTGGGATCAATTACCATCCCTGAAGGTGAAGACTTTAAAGAAAAGGAGAGGGAATCGCCATCAGGGTCTTCTGCCTTTATCTGATAGGTATAAACCTTTCCATCGAAATTAAACTCTTTATTCTCGATAATCATCGGGGGCAGGTTACCTATCTCCCTGTGTAAAATTATCGTACGACCATTCACCTCACCATCAAAGGGCGTTATCTTTACGGATACCCTGTCTCCCCTCTTGATTTGTCCCTCAATACTTTTATCGTTACCTGCAGGCATTCCGTTTTTAGTCCATTCATACAGGATTTTTACCTCATCTCCATCTATATCACTTCCAGATACATCAACATAGAGGGTATCTCCAGGTTTAAAAACTTCTGGCATTACCTTAACCTTGATTAACTCTGGGGGGGTATTTTTTATCTGTATAATATTAGAGAAGATTTCCCTGTCCTGTAATATAGCCCTTGCCTGAACCTTATCCCCCTTTTTTGTCTCCCTTGGTCTGAATTGAGAGGGAACAGGACTGCTGGTTGCCTTACCATTTACCAGCCATTCTATCTTTGCATCTGAGAGGTTAAAACCCTTTGCCCTAAGACTCAAAGTGGAGTTCCTGTTGGCATCTGAAGGGACAATCTCCATTGAATATGGTTCACCACCGGGAGGAACAGGTTGTTTTGAGGATTCCTGGACGCCGTTGCTGCCTACTGTCTCTGGGGGCTTTTGAGCGTCTAACTGCGAAGGCTTTTCTGACGAGCATGATAGCAAGAGGAACAAACTTATAAAACACAGAAACCTATTCATATTTAGCAGTATATCTCTCTATCAAGGCTTCTCAACAAGTTCATAAGGGGATTTTCTTTCGTCCGGGTCTGCCAATATTAGGGAATTCTGTCAGATATTCTACTGCTTCCTTCACTCTTTCAGCCATTCGTTCTGCCGCCTGTGGACTGTCTAAAGCTATAAACTCTCTAGCCTTTCTGAGGTCATTAATGGCTGGGCGTGTCCACTTAAGATGCACGCTTACCCCATCTTTTCAGTTCAGCAATCGCTTCCTCGTGACTGACAAAATCTTCCTTGTCTGCTGCTGCTATCCCTTCTTTTATTGCCTGAATATGCCATTTCTGAACAGTTAAAAATTCTTCAATAGCTTGAGATGCCAAAGAAGATTTTGACTGGTGAGTAGCTTTGGCTAAAGCCTCAAGCCTTTTAACTAAATCATTTTTTATTGTTAAAATAGTTCCCATGTTTTTATCGCCTCCTCACCTATTTTTTTGTATTATACCACAAAATCAGCATTATAAAATCGTAATGAAATTACGCAGGGTTCGCCAAAATGTCATTGCGAGGGGTCCCGAACGGAGTAAGGGAACTCCGAAGCAATCTCAGTTACTAAAAACAAGATTCCTCGCGGAGCCCTTCCCTGAGCAACTGATGAGATGCCTCGGCTTCGCCCCGCAGGGTCCTGTGGATCGGCATGACAGCCGAAGGGCTCGGAATGACAATGGGCAGGTTTTTGCATATACCTTGCGTAATTCGGGATCAACTAATATTGATACAGTACAGACAGTTTCGCCCTTTCTGCCGAATTAGCCGTATTTTCTGCATCTATCTCTATCGTATAAAGATAGGGTATGCTCTTCACTGCTACTTCACCTGGATTTGATATAACAACACCGGACTTAAGCAACCCCTCATCTCCTCCAGAATTACCCTCAACGGTATCAACAATCTTTGAATAGACGGTATATGTAGGCCCTGTTCCAAGTTGAAAGGTAATATCATAAGTGCTTGTGGTTCCAGGGGTAATCGTCAGCGAACTATCACAGTTCACCCATGTGGATGTAGGAGCGTTCAATTTTGCTGCGAGTCCCGTAAACGATGCCCCTAACATATTTGTTCCAGTACATGCACCTGGAGTTGTATAATCAGAATAAAGGCCAAAGGTGTTTAATAAAGTCTTGAACGAATTAGTTGAAGTTGTTTCACCTCTTAATTTAATGAATTGATATGTAATGTCAGCGCCTCCTATCCCGGCCTCGAGGGCGGTCTTATACCTCTTCTGTATGCCAGAGATCTGCGTCCCGGATACTATCATATATATCAACCCTGCCATTATAGCAAGGGCAATTGCTGATAATATAAGCACCATAACAAGGGCAATACCCTTTTCAGTAGACAGTAGGGAGTAGGGAGTAGACAGGGAATTCTTTTTGGTAGGTAGTAAACGGTAGGCAGTATGTAGGGATTTCTTCCCCTGTATGCTGCCTACTACATGCCGTCTACTTTCTTCTATATGCTCTCTGCTGTCCTTCATGCTGCCTACTACATGCCGTCTACTTTCTTCATTGTATACTCTTGATGAGTCCATGAAGCATCCTCCCGACCTCTTCAATCAGATATATTAATTCTTTGTTGTCCTTTAAATATCCAAGATCTACAGATAGGATAAAGCAATACCTCAATTCTTCTAAGGAACCTTGACTAATGTTGTAGAAATTTGACTTATCCCTTAGTGTCCGCTTTTTAAATCCCTCGGCAATATTTGCGGCAATCGAAATAGCAGATCGCCGCATTTGAGAAATGAGACCGAATTTTTCTTCACCAGGGAAATCTTTTGTAATCCGGTATGTTTCCAGAACAAGGCTGTGTGCTTTTTTCCATACTTCCAAATCCTCAAAGCGTTCTGCTTTTTTCATTCCCTTCCCTTTCTACTGTCTACTTTCTTCAGTAGATAGTAGACAGTAGGTAGTATGTAAGGAGTTTTTCCCCTGTCTACTGTTTGCTGTCTACTGTCTACTTTTCCCCACTCAGATTATTCGGTTTCACAACTATTGTATATATCTTCCATCTGTAATTTTGCCAGTTAGTAATGCCAGAGGTAGCGAATTCGAAGTCCCTTCCAAACGTATTTGAAAGACCTACTCTGACACAGGTAGCACACGCCCCTGCTGTAAAACCACTGAAAGTAAAATTTTTATCATACTGGCCTTCATGTGCAAGGATATAGACCCTCAGCTCTTTCACCCGGGTTCTCACATCTCGAGCGCCTGTTGCTCCTGCTAATCCTGATATGTCATTAGTATAGGCATCACCACCGACCCCATTTTCAAAATCCCCGTCCTCATCATTATCCAGTGCATACACTACCTGCATATCAGCCACACAGTCAAGGAGAGGAAGTTCTGTGAATTGATTTACTCCAGAGATAGAGCCATGATTCATTGTGGCCTTGTAGAGCACGCCTGTTCCTACAGCACACTGTGAAGGCATAGTAGCAGGTATGCTGATATAATAATCAGCGCGGTTAAGGGGAACCTTTGGGGCTGCTCCATCTCTGATACCATATATGAATCTGGTTGTGGTTGAATCAGAAGGGTTAAAATCTGTAACTGCACTGTATTGTTTATAGAAAGTGCTTCCACTTCCTACAAGGGTTCTCATTGTCGCATCTGATGTCCCAGGGTCAAGAACTACTACACGATCTGAAGTGTTAAAAGCATCTCCTGAAATGTCATACCTTAAGACACCTGTATTCCCAAGGAGTGCCCACTTATTAGAAGTATTGTTTGTAGCAACATTTATGGCCTTTATCACAAGGTAGTCAGAACCGTTTAGGCATGTATTATTACCACTTACTACTGCCCTCGGAGCATTAGGAGTACTGTCATTGAAGGTTGTAGGGTTAGCAGTCGTTCCTGTTCCGCAGGGTGTAGCAGAAAAGGTCTCAGCGGCAGTATAGGTTACATCCGAAGGTATCACCCACGGCAGCCCATATCCCGCATGTTCCAGATCCTGCCTTAATATCTCAAGTCCTATTGCGCCTTCTATGTTTGTCTCCGCTATCTTGCTCTGCTGTTTGAACTGGGTCAACAACCCTGTAAATATCTGTGAGGCTCCTGCAATGACAAGTACAAAGACAGTCATTGTTATCATCAGCTCAACAAGGGTAAACCCTTTTTCAGTAGGTAGTATACAGTAGGTAGTAGGTAGGGACTTTTTTTCAGTAGGCAGTAGACGGTAGGTAGTAGGTAGGGACTCCCTCCCCTTCATGCTGTCTACTACATGCTGTCTACTTTTTCCCCTCATTGTCTCCTCACTATAGTTGAGATGGTATGTGTAAAACACTCATTCCTGTAGACCCACCTTATCAGAATTGTTATCTGCATGTTATCTGTATCTAAGGTAGTAACTATCCTCTGTGTACCAAAGTTAAAGCCTGTTATATTTCTGATGTTCCTCGGTATAAGTACAGGATATGGGCCTGCACCAGGAGCAGAAGCAGTTGCACAGGCAGGGAAAGTAAAAGCATTACCGTCCGATGGCTCAGTCCCTGGAGTTAATGTATCAAAAGGTATATTCCTCGACTCATCCATCCTCTGCTCTGCAATACTCACTGATTCATCTCTCAGGACATTTCTCATATTCGCATCAATACTCACAAGTGCAGTCTGCATTAATGCGAGTGAGACCAGAAGGAGTATCACCATTGCGATCAGTACTTCAACGAGGGTAAGGCCTTTTTTCTCCTTGACAGCGGAAAGTCCTTTAAAGTAAAATTTAGCCATGGCGCCTGAGACTGAAAAGAAAGAGGAGTTTGTATATAAGGCTGATCCCTTTGCCTTTCTCTTCAGAGAGCTTGACCTCATGCATAATGAGATTCGGGAGGTAAAGGGAGAGCTTGCCGCAATCAATAAACGGATTGATGATTTATACAAATTCATTATTACAATGAATGACAGCATCAACAAGCGCTTTGATAGGTTGTATATCATTGTCATCTTAAATCTTATTGGCATCGTTGCCTTCCTCATAAAGGAATTCTTCTTTTAAGCAAACTTTCACGCCCCTTAAGGGGCACCACGAAGGATGAAAATGAATCTATTTTCATACCAAATTATTCTGTCATTGCCCGGCTTGGCCGGGCAATCCAGAAGCTAAGGAACTAGATTCTCTGGTCAAGCCAGAGAATGACATTTTCGTACCAAAAAGGAAGATCTGATTTATCTTGCAACACTTACTGCTTCATCTCTCAGGACATTTCTCATATTCGCATCAATACTTACCAGGGCGGTCTGCATTAATGCGAGTGAGACCAGAAGGAGTATCACCATTGCTATCAGCACTTCAACAAGGGTAAGCCCTTGACTTTTTGTCATTCCTGCGTAAGCAGGAATCCAGGTTTTTGCTTTACTATTCTGGATTCCCGATCCCCGATTACCACCTTCGAGGACAAGTTTCTCGGGAATGACATCCTGAAACCTATTTCTGACAGATTCAGTAAAATCTTCTCTATTTAGCAACACAATTTGTTGCATTGCAGTCCCCGCCAGCAGGGATAGTTGTTGTCAATTTCCCGATATTTACTCTCGTTGCTGATATTTCGATACAGTTATAATCCGCATCCTCATCGGTATTACTGCAAATACTTTTATCAACATTTATAAGCCCTTGCACTGTAAATTTTATCTCATTTCCCGATCCATTCCATATAATCGGATAACTGGCATCTAAGACCTTCCGTGAAACTGTAGTATCTCCTGAATCATCACAGTCTCCGTCCCCGTCTGGAGGTGGGGACATGTCTTCTTTTATTGTATATTGATTTGTAGCAAGTGTTACACAATGCGTCCTGTTCCTCTGCATCGCCCTTGCCCTCGCATTCATTAAATCAACATACATCTCTTTTGCCTGTTTTTCTATCTTATAACCACCAAGCCATCCCTGAAAAGAAAACCCAAGAGCCACAGCCAGTATCCCTATGATTGTTATAACAACGACCAGTTCAACTAAGGTAACGCCATCGTTCTTTTTCATGATGCAAGATACATGATTCATGATGCACGATTACAATACATTGAAAATTACAAAATTAACATTTAACATTTTAAATTTACTTTTTTGTTCTTGTTGTTACGATTGTCTTAGGCAAAGAATTAACAAGTTTAATTATTTGCATGGTGAAATCAAGCAATCGTTCCGTTAGAATATCACCTCTGTTCTTTTCATTTGCTTTATTAATGAACCTCCCCGCAGCAAACTGCGGGGTATCATAAACTAAAAAACAACATCGTCATTCCGCACTTGCCTGCCCTCGAAATCCTTAATCGGGGGATGCGGAATCCAGAAACATAAATACTGGATTCCTGCCCTATGGGTCGTGACCCACGGGTCATAGACTTTCGCAGGAATGACAAAACAAAATGTTTCCCAACCGCTGCAAGCAGCGGGGTATATAAATTTAATCATTGTTAATTGTTAATTTTGCAATGACAATTTTGAAATTTATCCTGTATCCTGTATCCTGCATCCCGTATCGTTTACCTCTCCCTCATATGTATAATCCTTTTTACAGGTGGTGGTGTTGTGAGCAGGGATAAACCCTGTGAAGTTGGAGGGACGCTTCCAGTTATTGGGGGTGTCCTTCTACCCTCCTTTTCTGTAAATGCCTCTGAAAGACTTACCTGTTCAATGGCGGCTGTAGATACCTGGAGCAATGCTACCCCCTTCAATAAATCACCGGGGGCACCCCCTGTGCTATATCTCACAGCCCATATATAAGTATTGCCTCCAATCGAACATACATCTGTATAGGGTTGAAATGTTGTGAAAAACACAAACCCTGTAGTCGTGGATAGCGGATCAGTAATAACACGTTCAGACCCATAGCCTGTTATAGAGGGGTCGAGATTGATATACCAGCCTTTAAAACTGGCTGACTTGGCAGTACTTTCCGAAGGTACATCTGCTATGGAAGAGACATTGGTGAACCCGCTTGCTGAGGTTGTGCAAGCTGGATCAATCTCTATCGTACCCGGGTTTGAACCTGATTTAATACAGGGCTCTTTTATGCCATATAACCGTCTCTGTCCACTCTGATCATCAATACCAGACTCCTGGGCATAGTAGTATCTGCCTGTCCCAAAATAAAGCCACAGGCAACCTTCGATAGAACCTGCGTTAGTTGTTGTATCGCAACCCCTGTTTTTCTGGAGACGGGTAATAGAGGATGTAATAGGGCCGATATTGTCCACAACTGTCCTCCATTGCCAACTGGACGGAGATTGATCTTCATATGTTACCAACCTCCCAACCCCGCCTTCTGTCCATGTATAACTCGGGCTTGTACCTGTCCTCTTTACATATCCGATATAGACCGCATCATCCTGATAATCCATATCAGAATCATTGGTTGCATCAAGCATCGAGCCGGCAAAGGCATACGGGATGGTCGTATCTTTTACCGTAACATTGGCGTTATTAACTCCAGGTCCATTTTTAAGGTCGAATATAAAAAACCTCAGGTTCTGGTCGGATCTGCCCATGAACTGCATGTCAGCAGTACTTACCGGCCCTGTAGGGCCAGAGCCGAATACAACAAACCAGTATCCGTTTTTACTGTTATCGGCATTTCCAGAATTGTCTTTTGCACTAATTCTTACGACCGCAGGTCCTGTGGTTGCAAATCCGAGCTGAGGATGTGAGAACTCCCAGAGAAGTGTAGGACTACTCTGGTCAGTAATGTCGAGGGCAAAATAGGAAGAAAAGCCTACACTCGAGCCACTTACATCAACAGGTGTATTAACACAGTCCTTATTCCCATCTCCACTAACATCTGTACATGTAGTGGTTGTTCCCCTGCAGGCGCCCCCTGTCCTCATCCCTCCGATAAGGATTGTCCTCCAGCTATTTTCTGTCTTTGTGTCATCGGGATTTCCATTAATACTTGCATCAAAAATATACGGTGAGAGGTCAACGGTATAGAGATGGCAATAGTTTGGATCCGAGATATATTTAAGATAGGGGAGTGCATTCTTTGGAATAAATGACCACATCTCCTTACCGAGGACTACACTTGAGCCTCCGAGATAACCTGACGGATTAGAGAGGCATGCCTTGTCATAGGTCCCGAAACTGCATGTAGTTCCTGTCTGACCGGGGAGTTCCAATTTCCCGAGTTTAAAGGCATGGAGCATTCCGTCGTTTGCACCTGTAAATACCATCCCCCTGTTTTTATATCCGGAAGAACTTATAAAAGAACCGTATGTCGTATCATTGTATTTGTATTTGGTATCATAGGTATTCAGTTGCACCCACGAGGAAATCCTCGGAGTTGAATTCAATATATCTGAAAGCTTCCAGACATATGTACTGGCGCCAATCGTCGCTGTCCGTTTCCTGTAGTCATTTATACCATCGCCGTTCGCATCTAAAGTTATATCCTCTCCGTGTATGTATCTGATAATATTTTGGGACTCATCAACATTACTCCCATTGCCATTCACATCGGTTGCCTGCAGGTATGAGGCAAATGTGGATGCATTCCCTTGCGAAAAGGACATAAGTTTTGTAGTACCTATGCAACTGCCTCCTGTAATATCGCAATTCGTATATACAGTCCTCGGATCTGTACTTATGTTCCTACTCCATAAAATATTACCTGCCTCCCAGATATTCCCAATGTTCTCGATATCCACAGTTGACTGAGCAGTATCGGCATCACCATCACCATCTGTATCCTGATAGCGTCTTACCCTTGTGGTCTGTGTATTGGTATCGAAGTAGAGCTGTGCAATATAGTCATCGATAAGATTAAGTTTTCTGCTGGGGGATTCCTGAAGTGTATCTTCCCTTATATTGCTGTTTTGAAAGAAGGGGTCAACATAAAACCAAAGATTCTGTAGAGAACCTGTCCACGAGATTATATCATTACCAAACCTTCGTCTTGGATAAAAGATTGATTGGATTATATTTGAACCCTGCCCCTCACCTGATGCAAGGACAGATGCCGCTGTTCCAGAGGACGCCCGCTTGAGTATGCTTAAAAAGGCATTCTTAATAGCCTGTTCGAGTTTATCTCCATCTGTGGCTTCATAATAGGTATCTGGCACATTATCACTATTATTATCCCATTCAGACTGAAGGTCAGGGATATTATTACTATTTAAGTCTTCAAAACCCCCATTTATGGCGGCATATTTGAGCAGTGTAGAACCTCCGCCAAAGGCAAAGACAGTATAGAGGGTTAAATTCTGTGTGCCTGAAATATTATTCACCCCAAGGGTAGGACTATTCCTCAGGTCTGTTGTATGGGCCCACAAGGCTACATCCTCTATGCCTGCTACATAACCACCAGCAGTGCAGGATGGAAAGGTTGATGCAGTGAATGGTGACACAGCAGGACAACTACCGCCTGTGCAGTTATACTGAGACCTTCCAGAGGCATAATCCGCTATCGTAGAAGGAAGATAACCATCAGCACAGGGCTCTCCATCGGTGATATAAAGGACAAAGCTTTTAGCACAGGAGCGATATACAGGTTGACCACCTGTCCCATAATTATAAGGGTCAACATTGTTATTTATCTGAAAGTCTCCGCTATTATATCTCGGCCCAGGTCCTCCTGCGATACTTGCCTGCTGTGCAAAATAACCTGCCATTGTCCATAATGTCTCACCAAGAGGGGTATTACTATTTGGCCTTGTAAGGTTTATCTCATTTACTGTACTCGAAAGACTTCCCCCTGAAACAGTTACACGAACAAGTCCACCCTGAGGTCTCGGGGCATTTATGTTATAGAATGAAAGCCCCAGTCTTGCATTAGCCCCGACAACACTCTGGAGGACGCCTTCAACAGGTTCTGGCACCCTGACAGCGACATTAAAAGTACCTGAAACGCCAGAGACTGAAAAATTAGGTGTCCCTGAACCTGAACCATTGCAGGAACCACCAGCAGTATTAACAGTAAACGTTTTAGTTCCTGAGTAAGGTGTATAGGGCGTTGCATCTGTTATTCTTTTGTATCTCCCCCTGCTATTACAGTCAGCCTTCTCTCCGACAAGCCTGTTATAGCCTGCACCTTCACCAGTAGTTGTCTTTCCACCTGTCATTATCTTCCTTATAACGTCCACCCTTCTCATAGTTACCCAGTTAAGGAAATTGCCGTCCCATTCTGTGGAAAGTTTTGTCCTCTCACCTGATAGACCGCTTCCCAATTTAGGAGCCGAAGGAACGAACCTGCTACTCGAATATGTGTACCAGTAATCGGGATTGAAATAACCATAGTATTTATATGTAGGGTAAGTGCCTGGAGTGGGAAACCCTGTGCAGGGGCTACCAGTGGATGTACACATATTGTCATCTAATGTACTTGTTGTATTAAATCCATCAAAGTATGAAAAGTTAAACATACTTCCTGAATTGTCGAGTACAATCATTACATTCGGAGGTACATTTTGTAAAACATAGGGCGGGACCTGGCAATAGTCCTCCATAACTGCGGGGCTTGAATCTCTCGAAGACAAAATTATAATAAAAAGAGATATGGTAATTGTTAAAAAGATCCACCTTTTCATATCAATTTCACTCCAGCATATCCTCATGGATTAATATAGTCGAAATCCTGTTATTGACGAAATATATCTCCACCTTTTTCCCGACACTTAGTTCACTTCTTGGCAGGTCTCTATCAGAAGAATCCTTAAGGGGTACACCGGTATAATTATAAAACTGGTTACGAACAACAATGGAATCGGATGTAATATTTTCTATTATTCCTCTTACTACCCTTACCTCTTCTGCGTAAGAATAAAATCGAGGAGCTACCAAAATAAAAAAGCAGAAAAGAAAGAGAATTAAAAAAAACATTTTAGTCTTCATATTCATCATCATTATTATTAAGAGCAACTTTTATGCCATTTTGTAACTTGTTGAAAATTTGAGATTATTAGAAAGAGATGTGTAAAACCTGTTGATAATTTTGTGTAATGGATTACATAATAAATATTACCCCTTCCATATCCTTAAAATGGATATCGCTTGTAATAATCTTACATTTCTCCTCAAAGGCTGTTGCGTATACAATGGCATCGGCCATCGGGAGTAAATACCTAAGGCTCAAGTCTGCTGCAGTAAGGGCAATACTTTCGGTTAATGGAATTAGTCTTGTCTTGTTTACCAAAGATACCGCAAGCAGTGCGGCATCCTCTGTTCGCTCCTTCTTTATTTTCTTATAAACCTCATATAGTATAATCGTTGGCGTTATCACCTTTGACGGGTTTTTAAGGTATTTTGAATATTCAGCAGCCCTTGGGCTATCTGTGAAAAATTCTATCCAGCCGCATGAATCCACAAGGACCATTATCGTTCTTCATCCTCCCTTAAGTCTTCTGTGCCCATGCCTTTTAAGAAACCCTTTAACGAGTCTACAGACCTTTCAGGAATTAAATGAACCATTCCCCCTTTAGCGATAACTACTATCTTTTGCCCGATTTTAAGCTGAATCTTCTCCCTCACATCTTTTGGTATTACAATCTGATATTTTGACGATAGTGTAATGGTTGACATATTTATCCTCCTTTTTATCAATCGATGATAAAATTGTAAGACAAATTTTAAACACTGTCAATAGATTTTACATTCAAAGGCGAAGTTATGATTAAAAAGACAGGCACTACTGTTTCCTTTAAACCTTAAAGATATCCCTTCTCTGTCAGGTAAACCTTAATCTTATCTGCCATGCTTTCAGCCTCTTTTCTGAATTCAACGAAGTCCTCTCCTGTAAATACATATATGGGATTATAGTCAGCCTCTTCCCTGTATTTCATGAGCTTTGCAAATATATGGGAAGTCTTTGGTTCAAAGATTCCCTCTTTTATAAAATGCAGGCTAAAAAGCCTGAGAACTCCTTCATGGCTTTTTGGTTCAAATCCTTTACTGAGAAGCAATGCCCTGATGTTATGGAGAAGGAAATAATATAGCCTTGAGACTGCATCGCTAAGAAAGCCATTATTAAATAGAAGCATGGCAGCGTCCAGCGACTTTGAAGCCCTGTCAAGCTCATTTTTAATATTCTCTATTTTATTCTCTTCCGTCATAATGATATCCCTTCCCTCTCTATGTCAAGGGCTATCCTCCTTTCCCTCTTTTTAAGGGACTCGAAGTCTTCTTCTGAGATCACTATTGTGGATAGAGGCGTGAGATATTCTATCTCTATATCTGCAACCATATTGAGGATCTGATTCTTAAGTTCCCTTGTCAGTCCACTGACGATGATAGCCACATCAATATCAGATTCAGCCTCGTAATCCCCTCTTGCCCTTGACCCGTAAAGCACAAATCTCACAAGCCGATTGCCTAAGAGTTTCTTTAGAGAGTCTTTTAACTCTTTTAATGCTGCAGTATTTTCTCTCGTAAGAATGTTATCTAATGATGAAGCCTTCATATGCGGATTATAACACTATTGTCTGAAAAAGGTAATAGCACAGAAGAAATAATTTGGTTACATAGGTTTTTGTATGCCTAATAAACCCTGCTCTTCCTGATTGAGTTTTTCAAGTTCTTCAATGAATCTCTTTATCTTCTCTTCGAGTTCTCTGGAACGGTGTTCCAATTCTCTCTTCTTCCTAACTGACATCAAACTCCCTTCTTTCTTGATATCATCAATTAACTGCTCCTCTTCCTTTTTTAATTTCTCAAGCTCAAGTCTTATCTCCTCTTTTCTTTTTGATATATATTCCAGCCTACTCTCGACATTTTCATTAACAGCCTGTAGTATTATTATATTCTCCTTCTCAGGGGGTATCCAGTAGCCTTCTAATGCAGGATTATAAGTAAGGAAAATTACAGAAAACAGAATAAAAAAATTTGCCTTCCCCATCTTACCGTTCCTTTCTTTTCACCTTAGCTTTCAATCCCTATTTCCCAATCACCGTATCTTTATAAACTCTCCTCTTCTAAATCAAAAAGGGATGCTATTGTTTTATTTTGATGCTGAAACAAGTTCAGCATGACATATAAACTTAGTAAAAGATAATATTATAAACCAAGAGCCTATTATTTTATTTCAATCACGGATTTGGGGATGCTTCCTATGAAAGCATCTCTTTCAGCCTTTCCTTTATTTTCTCTGGATGACTCCCCTTCCAGTAAATCCTGCCGCAGGTCGAACATTGTCTCACCACCTTCTCCCTCCATAATGCAAAATCAGGCATAACCCCTTCAGCTTCATTTGAAGAAACAGAGTACAGGATAGAATTGCAGTGGACACATCTGGAAAGAAGCATAGGTGACTCATTGATGATCCCAGTATTGAATAGTTGCTTTAGCTGGTTAGTGGGGTTGTCATCGGAGATGAAGATAAAATCTTTAAGGCCTTTTACCTTGATAAGTCTTGTATCTCTGGTTAGGATAACCCTTCCATCTTCCCTTGCGATTCTGAGAAGGAGGGAATCATCTATATCGGTATGGTAAAGGGTATCGTACCCAAGGATTCTGAGCCATTTTGCGAGTCTACCGAGCATAGAGTCGGCGATGAACTTCATAAAATATAGTAGATAGTAGATAGTATACCGTAGACAGGAGAATTATACTTCACTGTATACTACCTTCTGCCTACTGTATACTGATTAACTTGCCGCTTTTTCGAACGAAGGGGTTTCGGTATTAGGCCCTTCATCTGATGGGATTTGTTTTTGATGAGGTACTTTCACAAAGGTATCCCTGTACTTTGAGACCCCTGTGCCTGCTGGGATAAGTCTACCCATAATCACATTTTCCTTGAGTCCCCTCAGTTCATCTACCGCTACCGTAACAGCCGCCTCTGTAAGAACCCGCGTAGTCTCCTGGAATGATGCGGCAGAGATAAAACTGTCCGTAGTCAAAGAGGCCTTTGTTATACCCAGAAGGATAGGCTTCCCGATAGCAGGTTTACCTTTAGCAGCTTTTACCTTTTCATTCTCGTTAATAAAAGTGAATTTATCCACCTGTTCACCGATAAGGAATGTTGTATCTCCTGGGTCTTCGATTTTCACCTTCCTCAACATCTGTCTTACTATCACCTCAATATGTTTATCATTTATAGAGACCCCCTGAAGTCTATAAACCTGTTGCACTTCGTCTACGAGATACTTCTGTAGTTCTTTAGGGCCTAAGATATCGAGGATGTCATGGGGATTTACCGAACCATCCATAAGTGGTTCTCCTGCCCTGACCCAGTCTCCTTCATGAACATTCACATGTTTCCCTTTAGGAATTAGATACTCCCTCTCATCACCGAGACCACTCCTCACAATAATCCTTCTCATCCCCTTTACAAAGCCACCATGCTCTACTGTACCGTCTATTTCACTAATTACTGCCTGTTCCTTGGGTTTCCTTGCCTCGAAGAGTTCCGCTACCCTCGGTAGTCCTCCTGTAATGTCTTTGGTCTTTGTTGTCTCTCTCGGAATCTTTACAAGAACATCACCTTGATGGACCATATTACCTCTCTCTACAAGTATATGTGCGCCTGCAGGCAGGGAATACCTTGCAAGGTTATTAGTTCCCGGGATCTTCAATGTCTTGTTATGATCATCTTTTATAGAAATCCTTGGCCTCATATTTGCGGGGTATTCTATGATCACCTTTCTCGAAAAACCAGTTACCTCATCAACTTCATCTTTTACGGTAACCCCTTCTATAATATCACCCAGGGCGATCTTTCCACCTACCTCTGTCAGTATGGATGAAGAATAAGGGTCCCATTCGACAAGTTTCTGTCCTGCATCAACCTTTTGTTTATCTTCCACCTTCAGTTTTGCACCATAAAGGACTGAGTATTTCTCCTTTTCTCTGCCTTCTTTATCATAAATGGCAATAAAGCCATTCCTATTCATAACGATTCTGTCACCTTCTTTATTCTTCACTGTATTGAGATTGAGATATCGTATTTTACCTGTATTCTTCGCTTCAAGGACTGTCTGCTCTATAACCTTGCTTGCTGTTCCACCTATATGGAATGTTCTCATGGTAAGCTGGGTTCCTGGTTCCCCGATAGACTGGGCTGCAATTATCCCTACTGCCTCTCCAATTTCGACCATCCGTCCCCTTGAGAGATCCCTTCCATAACATTTTGCACAGACACCCCGCTTTGACTGACAGGTAAGTACCGATCTTATTTTGACTCTGTCAATACCGGCCTCAATAACTTTCGCTGTAATATACTCATCGATCTCTTTCTCCCTTCCTACGATAACCTTCTTTGTCAGAGGATCCCTTGTCTCTTCAGCAGCAACACGTCCAAGAATTCTCTCTTCCAGTGGTTCAATAATCTCACCACCTTCAACAAGAGAGACAACATATATCCCTTCAAGGGTACCACAGTCCTCCGCAGTAATAATCACATCCTGTGAGACATCCACCAGTCTTCTAGTGAGGTACCCTGAATTTGCTGTTTTAAGGGCTGTATCGGCTAACCCCTTTCTCGCTCCATGTGTAGATATGAAGTACTGGAGGACTGTCAGTCCTTCCCTGAAGTTTGCTGTTATTGGAGTCTCTATAATCTCACCAGATGGTTTTGCCATTAGACCCCTCATACCAGCCAGCTGACGAATCTGTGCTGTTGAGCCCCTTGCACCTGAATCAGCCATCATAAATATAGGGTTAAAGGACCTTCTCTCTTCAAGTTCCTCCTTTGTCCGATGCTTACCCAGTCCTTCTGCCCCGAGTTCAGCCATCATCTCAGCAGCCACCTTTTCTGTAACCTGAGCCCAGATATCAATTACCTTGTTATATCTCTCACCGTCTGTAATAAGACCATCGGCATACTGTTTTTCAACCTCCAGAACTTCTATCTCGGCTTCTTTTATAAGTTCTACCTTCTTGCTCGGTATATGCATATCATTAATGCACATAGAGATCCCTCCTTTTGTTGCATACTCGAAGCCTATCTTTTCTATCCTATCGAGAAGTAAAACTGTCTCCCTGTGGCCTACATCCATAAAGCTTGTCTCGATGAGCTTCGTTATCTCCTTTTTATTCATCTCCTTATTGACAAGAGAAAATGGAAGCACCGATGGAAGAATCTCCCCAAGAATAATCCTTCCTACAGTTGTATCTACAAGAGTGCCATTAATTCTTACTTTGATTCTGGCATGTTCTTCTAACTTTCCTGCATCATAGGCAACCCTCACTTCTTCAGAACCATAAAAGACCTTTCCCTCCCCTTTTGCACCTTTCCTTTGCTTGGTAAGGTAATAACAGCCAAGAACCATATCCTGTGAAGGAACTACTATAGGCCTTCCATTTGCCGGGGAAAGGATATTATTTACAGACATCATAAGAACCCTTGCCTCAATCTGGGCCTCTATAGAAAGTGGGACATGTACCGCCATCTGATCTCCATCGAAATCTGCATTGAATGCTGCACAGACAAGGGGATGAAGTTTTATTGCCTTGCCTTCTACAAGAATGGGATCAAAGGCCTGAATTCCGAGCCTGTGTAATGTTGGCGCCCTGTTAAGAAGAACCGGATGTTCCTTTATTACTTCTTCAAGGACATCCCAGACCTCGGATTTTTCCTTTTCAACCATTTTCTTTGCTGCCTTTATCGTAGTAACATATTCCATTTCCTCAAGCCTGTTAAAGATAAAAGGTTTGAAGAGTTCTAAGGCCATTCTTTTCGGAAGACCGCATTGATGGAGCTTAAGCTCCGGTCCTACGACTATGACCGACCTTCCTGAATAATCCACCCTCTTTCCGAGTAGGTTCTGTCGGAATCTCCCCTGTTTCCCTTTAAGCATATCAGAAAGTGATTTAAGAGGTCTCTTATTAGGCCCTCTGAGAACCCTCCCCCTCCTACCATTATCAAAAAGGGCATCAACAGATTCCTGGAGCATTCTCTTCTCATTCCTTATAATAACTGCAGGGGCATTTAATTCCTCAAGCCTCTTTAGCCTGTTATTTCTGTTAATAACCCTCCTATATAGGTCATTAAGGTCAGAGGTAGCAAACCTTCCACCCTCAAGAGGTACTAAAGGTCTGAGTTCTGGAGGTAGAACAGGAATTACATCAAGGATCATCCACTCAGGCCTGTTACCTGATTTTCTGAAGGCCTCAACAATCCTGAGTCTCTTGGTAAGCTTTTTCTTTACTGCAAGGGAGCTGGCTTCTTTAACCTTCTTGTTGAGCTCCGAAGAAAGTTCATCTAGGTTTATCTTTTTCAACAATTCCTTTATCGCCTCTCCACCTATACCTGCCTTGAACCTGTCACCGTATTCAGCAAGAAGTTTTCTGTACCTCTCTTCGGTTAGTAGCTCTTTCTCCTTTAAAGAGGTATTCCCGGGATCAATCACCACGTAATTCTCGAAATAGAGTATTTTCTCTATCTGCCTGAGACTCATATCGAGGATATTTCCGATACGGCTCGGTATCCCTTTAAGGAACCATATATGGGCTACCTGGGTTGCGAGTTCTATATGTCCAAGTCTCTCTCTCCTCACCTTTGACTGGATCACCTCTACACCGCACTTATCACAGACCACACCTCTATGTTTCATCCGTTTATACTTACCACAGTTACACTCCCAATCCTTGGTTGGGCCAAATATCTTTGCACAAAACAGACCATCCCTTTCAGGTTTGAAAGAACGGTAGTTTATAGTTTCAGGTTTCTTCACTTCTCCATGAGACCATTCCCTGATCTTTTCAGGAGAGGCTATTCTTATTCTCATGGCATCAAAGTCCGTTGGGTCTTTTGGCTTTTCAAAAAGTCTGTAAATGTCTTCCAAGATAAACCTCCTAGTTTTATGTCATCCTGAGCGCAGCTTTTGGATCGAGGCAACCATGTTGCCGTTCAATCATTGCAAATTTAGCAATTAGCATTTTAAATTTAAAATTTGCACTGCTAAATGATAATTTTCAAATTTCTTTTATTCTCCATAACTTATTTACGACTTACAACTTCTTTCGACTTTCCTTTATTTTTGTCGGCAAAGTCCTTCTTGTACTCCAGAAGATCAACATCGAGGCAGAGACTCTGAAGTTCTTTTATAAGGACATGGAAGGACTCAGGCATTCCAGGTTCAAGTATATTTTGCCCTTTAACTATGGCTTCATAAATCCTTGCCCTTCCAACTACATCGTCAGACTTCACAGTAAGAAATTCCTGAAGGGTATATGCGGCACCGTATGCCTGAAGTGCCCATACTTCCATCTCCCCTAATCTCTGACCGCCGAACTGTGCCTTGCCTCCCAAGGGTTGTTGGGTCACCAATGAGTATGGACCGATGGATCTGGCATGGAGCTTATCTTCTACAAGGTGATGGAGTTTCATCATATACATACAGCCTACTGTCACAGAACGATCAAAGGGTTCACCTGTTCTCCCGTCATAAAGTGTTATCTGACCAGATGTAGGAAGTTTTGCCTCTTCGAGCATCTCTTTTATTTCTCTCTCACCAGCACCATCAAAAACAGGGGAAGCGACATAAAGTCCTAACGCCTTGGCAGCCCATCCGAGATGTGTCTCTAAAACCTGACCTACATTCATTCTTGAAGGTACACCTAAAGGATTAAGCACCACATCTACAGAGGTGCCATCAGGCAGATAAGGCATGTCCTCGACTGGAAGTATCCTCGATACTACCCCCTTATTTCCATGGCGTCCTGCCATCTTATCTCCTACCTGAACCTTTCTTTTTATAGCGATGTAAACCTTCACCAACTTTAAAACACCAGGAGGAAGTTCATCACCTTTCCTTAGTTTTCCTATCCTTTCATCAAAAATAGTTTCAAGGAGGTGCAGTTGATCTTCGATGTTCCCTTCTATATCTTCAAGTTTCTCCTGAACATCCTTATTTGCTAAAGAGATCTTCAGGAGATCTTTATCTGTTAATTTATCGAGATTTTTCTGTATTATGACCTTACCTTTTGAAATAACAATCTTCCCTCTTTCAGAATCTCTCACATCTTCTGTAACCTTTTTCCCAAGTAGCATTCTCCTCAGCCTTTTTGATCCTTCATCTCTGATAATTCGTGCCTCATCCTGGAAATCCTTCTTAAGCCTTAGAACATCCTCATTTTCAATTGATTTAGCCCTCTCATCCTTTTCTATGCCACGTCTTGAAAAAACCTTTACGTCGACAATAATCCCTTCTATACCAGGAGGTACATAGAGGCATGCCTCTCTGACATCTCCTGCCTTTTCACCAAATATTGCCCTCAGAAGTTTTTCCTCCGGTGTAAGCTGGGTTTCACCCTTAGGAATAACCTTTCCTACTAATATATCTCCTGGTTTAACCTCAGCCCCTATCCTTATGATGCCGCTCTCATCAAGATCCTTTAATGCCTCCTCACTCACATTGGGAATATCCCGGGTTATCTCTTCCTTCCCAAGTTTTGTATCTCTTGCCTCCATTTCGAACTCTTCAATATGTATAGAAGTAAATGTATCTTTCTTCACAAGTTTCTCACTGATCAGGATAGCATCCTCAAAATTGTATCCACCCCATGGCATAAAGGCTACAAGGACATTCCTTCCCAAGGCTAGTTCCCCCATGTCTGTTGCAGGTCCATCTGCAATTATCTGTCCTTTCCTCACCTTTTGTCCTACAGAGACAATAGGTCTTTGATTTATACAGGTATTTTGATTTGACCTCTGGAATTTGGCGAGGTTATATATATCTAGATCAGATTTTTCATCTTCATCAACCCTTACAACTATTCGACTAGCATCCACCCTTTCAACAAGACCTGTCCTTTTGGCTGCCACAACGACACCAGAATCCCTCGCAGCAATCCTTTCCATACCTGTCCCTACTACCGGTGACTCGGTCTGAAGGAGTGGTACTGCCTGACGCTGCATATTTGAGCCCATTAATGCCCTGTTTGCATCATCATTTTCTAAAAAGGGAATAAGTGCTGCGGATACACTTACGATTTGCTTTGGAGAAACATCCATATAGTCTACCTGGTCTGGGGTCACAATCTTGAACTCATCCCCAACCCTTGCAGATATGCTCTCAGATTTAAGACGCCCTTTCTCATCCACAGGAGAGTTTGCCTGAGCTATAACAGCTTTCTCCCCATCTAGTGCTGAGAGGTATTCTATTTCATCGGTTACCTTGCCATTTTTTACCTTCCTGTAAGGAGATTCAATAAAACCGAATTCATTGACATTGGCATAAGTAGCAAGTGAGGTTATAAGTCCAATATTCGGCCCTTCCGGAGTCTCTATCGGGCAGATCCTTCCATAATGGGTGGGATGGACATCTCTTACCTCAAACCCTGCCCTCTCCCTCGTGAGTCCCCCTGGCCCAAGGGCCGAAAGTCTCCTTTTATGTGTAATCTCAGCAAGAGGATTCGTCTGATCCATAAACTGAGAAAGTTGGCTGCTTCCGAAGAACTCCTTTACTGCCGCAGTAACAGGTTTGGCATTTATAAGGTCATGAGGCATGGAAACGTTGAGATCCAGCAGGTTCATTCTTTCCTTGATAGCCCTTTCCATTCTCACAAGACCTATCCTGAACTGGTTCTCCAGTAGTTCACCTACAGAGCGTACCCTTCTGTTTCCTAGGTGATCTATATCATCAACCTCTCCTTTCCCAGCCCTGAGATTTAACAGATATCTTATAACTTCTATCAGATCCTCAGGGGTGAGAACCGTCTTGTCTAAAGGAATATTCAGATTCAACCTCCTGTTGAGTTTCAGCCTGCCTACAGAAGAAAGATCATAATGTTTCGGGCTAAAGAAGAGGTTATTAAAAAGTACTTTTGCCATTGCAGGTGTAGGAGGCTCTCCTGGTCTCAGTTTTATGTATATCTCTATGACCGATTCCTCAGGCGTGTTAACCTTATCAGCAAGAAGTGTTTCCCTTAAGGTGGGAAGAATATGGACACCATCAATAAAAAGAACCTCAATGGTTTCTATACCACTTTTGAGTATATTTTCTATATTTGCCTCGGTTATCTTCTCATTACCCTTTACTATTACCTCTCCTGTTGTTTTATCTATTACAGTTTTAAGCGTAACCCTGCCGACAAGATCTTCCCTCGAAATCGGGATTTCTGTAATCTTAAATGATTCCATCTTTTTGAGTATCGCCTTTGTTATCTTTCCACCCTCTCTGAGGATTACCTCATCTGCTTTCTTATCCACTATGTTAGACGATACCTTTACTCCAACTAAAATCTCAGAAACCTTTCTCAGAAAGTTCTTGTTTCTTATCCTTATTTCCTCAGTGGGATAAAATATCTTGAGAAGATCTTCATTCGTATAACCTAAGGCTTTCAGAATAACGGTTGCAGGAAGTTTTCTTTTTCTATCTATCCTTAAATAAAGGATATCTTTCATATCGAATTCAAAGTCGAGCCATGATCCCCTGTAAGGAATTATTCTTGCTGAGTAAAGGATCTTACCGCTGACATGGGTTTTACCTTTATCATGGCTGAAGAAACAACCCGGTGAGCGATGGAGCTGACTTACCACAACCCTTTCTGTCCCATTAATTATAAAGGTGCCATTTTCTGTCATAAGAGGAAGTTCTCCTAAATAGACCTCCTGTTCCTTTATATCCCTAAATTTTCTTGCTCCGGTATCCTCCTTCTTATCCCAGAGAACCAATTTTGCCTTGATCTTGAGGGTAGCTGCATAAGTGACACCCTTCTGGAGACATTCCCTGACATCATACTTACTTTCCCCTATAGAATATTCGGCAAATTCCATAGAGGCCATTTCGTTAAAATCATATATCGGAAATACATTTAAGAATGCCGACTGAAGCCCTCTGTTTTCTCTCTTTTCAGGTGGCACATCCTTCTGGTGAAGCCTTTCGTATGATTTCTTCTGGATATCGATAAGGTTAGGGATATCGATAATCGTTGGAATTTTAGCAAAATCTTTTCTGACTCTATAATTCATCCTCACCCCTTCAAAAATAGTAGCAAGTACTCAGTAGTCAAGGGGACTTCCTTAATTCCCTTAACTACTTGCTACTTGCTACTGATTACTGTTATTTTATTTCTACTGTTGCCCCTTGTTCTTCGAGCTTTGCCTTTATAGTAGCCGCCTCTTCCTTAGAAACACCTGTTTTTAGAGACTTTGGAGTTCCTTCAACGAGATCTTTAGCCTCCTTAAGCCCAAGGGCGGTAAGTTCCCTAACCACTTTTATTACCTGGATCTTCTTCTCTCCTGAAGAAGAAAGAATAACATCAAAAGCTGTTTTTTCTTCTACCCGGGCAGCCTCTGCTTGAGGAGTTGCTGATGCTACAGCTACAGGTGCTGCTGCACTTACCCCATATCTTTCTTCAAATTCCTTGATAAAATGGGACATCTCTAAGATGGTCATTTTATCGATAAACTCCAATACCTGCTCTTTCGTTATTGTTTCCTTTGTTGCTACCATTTTTACCTCCTTTTTTGTTAAATTATTACTCTGACACTAATTTTTCTTTATTGTTTTTTATCTCTCACTGCTTCCAGGACATATCCGAATCTTGCAATTAATTGATAGAGAAGCCCTGCTAATTTCCTGCTTGGAGATTGTAATCCGCCAAGGAGTGTTGAAAGTATCACTTCCTTTGGTGGTAAATCTGCTATAGCCTTTATCTCCTTCGCATCTACAGTCTTACCTTCAACAACCCCGAATTTGATTTTCAACATTTCCTTTTCTTTCATAAAATCTGTAAGTGCCTTTGGGGCCGCTACAGGATCTGTAAAGCTAATGGCTACACCTAAAGGACCTATGAATTTATTCCTTATCGTTTCAAGATTTGTCCCTTCAGAGGCCCTTTGTGCAAGAGTATTTTTTATTACCCTGTAATTCACAGAGACAGTTTTTAGTTTTCTTCTGAGATCATTTATCTCCTCTACTTTAAGCCCACTAAAATCTGTGAAGATTACTGCCTTGGCTTTACTGAAGTTTTCATGGAGGTCTGCAATTTCCTTAACCTTCCTCTCTTTATTCAAACCTTTAAATCCCCCTTTCCTTCTTTATGAACATATTGCTTACATGGGTAATATCCACAGAAACTCCTGGACCCATTGTAGAAGAAATCGCTATCTTTTTTAAATATTTACCCTTACTGGATGCTGGTTTTGCCTTTATTATAGATTCAAGAACAGCGTATGCATTTTCATAAAGCCTTTTAATATCAAAAGAGACCCTTCCGACAGGAACATGGACAATACCTGCCTTTTCTACTCTGTACTCTACCTTTCCAGCCTTTATTTCCTTTACAGCCCTGGATATATCAAATGTTACTGTTCCGGTTTTAGGGTTTGGCATGAGTCCTCTCGGTCCGAGTATCTTTCCTAATTTACCTACTAATCCCATCATATCAGGTGTTGCAACAGCACTGTCAAACTCAAGCCAACCACCATTGATCTTTTCAACCAAGTCTTCGGCACCAGCATAATCAGCACCTGCGTCCCTCGCCTCTTTCTCTTTCTCGCCTTTTGCAAAGACAAGGACTTTTACCGCTTTTCCTGTACCATGGGGTAAAACGACTGTACCACGCACCATCTGATCGGCATGCTTCGGATCAACACCCAGACGGATAACCAAATCTACTGTTTCATCAAATTTGGCATAGGCAATATTTTTAACAACCTGTAGTGCTTCTTCAAGGTTGTAAGACTTTGAGGTATCAAATTTTGATTTACTTTCTATATACTTCTTAGGCATATCCCCTCTCTATTTAATGACCTCTATCCCCATGCTCCTTGCAGTGCCTTCTACAATCTTTATAGCACTCTCCAGATCGGTGGTATTAAGGTCAGGTAATTTGGTCTTAGCTATTTCCTTTATCTGGGCAGACGATACTTTCCCAACCTTATCCTTGTTAGGGGTTCCTGAACCTTTGATAATACCTGATGCCTTTTTCAAGAGTTCAGATGCAGGTGGTGTTTTAGTTATAAATGTAAAAGATCGGTCTGTATAGATAGTTACAACAACAGGTATTACTGTTTCCCCCTGTCCCTGGGTCTGGGCATTAAAGGCTTTACAGAATTCCATAATATTCACACCATGCTGACCAAGGGCTGGCCCTACAGGAGGCGCAGGGTTAGCCTTGCCAGCAGGTATCTGTAGTTTTACATTAGTTACAACCTCTTTAGCCATAAGTCCTTCCTTTCATTATTTATAATTACTTCGCACTTTCGACTTGTAGAAAATCGAGCTCTACAGGAGTCTCTCTGCCAAAAATACTTACGAGAACCCTTAATTTCCCATGTTCAGGATTTATATCATCGATAATCCCTGTGAAATTAGTAAAGGGGCCATCGATAATTCTTACATTCTCCCCCCTCCTAAACTGGATCTTTACCTTTGGAAGCGTTGCGCCAACTTCTATCTGTTTTACTATAGTCTCCAGTTCTTCGGTTGTAAGGGGCACTGGAGATGTTCCACCCCCCACGAAACCTGTAACCTTAGGGGTACTCTTTACGAGATGCCAAGTCTCATCATCCATCTCCATCTCTATTAAAATATACCCAGGGTAGAATTTCTTTGTAGAGACTTTTTTTTCACCACCTCTTATTTCTATCACTTCTTCTGTTGGAATAAGAATCTTAGAGATCCTGTCCTGGAGTCCCAGACTTTTGACTCTTTCTTCAATGGCATCCTTAACTTTTTTTTCAAAACCCGAATAAGTATGAACTACGTACCAATTCTTTTCCATAACACTAATTCTTCACAACCATAGGGATCATATATTATATAAGAACCAACTTTACCAACCTTGAAAGTCCGATATCAACGATGCCAAGAAAGATAGACACCAAAACAACCGTAAAAATTACGACCCATGTCGAACCTATTATTTCATCCTTTGAAGGGAATACAACCTTTTTCAGTTCAACCTTTACCTCTTTTAAATATTCCTTAATCTTTTGCAATATAACCTCTAAACAAGGAAATTATGAATCTCATATTTTTCTACTTACTTCAATCTATGGCAGGCCAGGAGGGATTCGAACCCCCAACAGCCGGATTTGGAGTCCGGTGCTCTATCCGTTAGAGCTACTGGCCTATATCTTTTAATACAAAATTCAAATCTAAACATATTGAATTCAGGAATTCCATAATTTTAATTTTACATTTTTCATTTTAAATTTAATTTATGTCTTTGTCTCCTTATGTATTGTATGGGCTCTACAAAATTTACAATATTTCTTAAGTTCAAGCTTATCCGGATTATTCTTCTTATTTTTTCTGGTGGAATAATTTCTATTCTTACAGCTTGTACATGTTAGAAGAATAATGTCTCTCATCTACTCAATCACCTCACTGATAACGCCTGCACCTACCGTCCTTCCGCCTTCCCTTAT